>JABEVJ010000323.1 GCA_013043985.1 Legionellales bacterium
CGAGGGCACGCCGCAGGCGATACTTGTCGCCAATTTTTTGCTCCTTTTGGCGGACTCGGAGTCCCAAAAGGTTTAGCAAAAAATGGCGACACACTGGTATTATTAGCTGCTGAACGAGTAATTAGCGAGCAGGATACTGATAGTGATCTAAAACTGCTTTTAGCACCAGGATCATCTTTAGGCGGTGCCAGACCTAAAGCTTCGGTTATTGATAAAGACGGTTCATTAGCCATTGCAAAATTTTCACATAAAGATGATGAAAATAATACGGTACTTTGGGAGGCGTTAGCCTTAACGTTAGCAGAAAAAGCAAAGATAACTATACCTAGTTGGCGTATTGAAAATATTGCAGGCAAATCAGTACTGATTTTGCAACGTTTTGACAGAATTGAAAAAAAACGATTACCATACCTTTCTGCTATGAGTATGCTTGGTGCGCATGATAATGAACCACGCAGCTATTTAGAAATAGTAGATGCGATCAGACAATATGGTGCTGATGTTAAAAAAAACACTCACCAGTTATGGCGAAGAATAATATTTAATATTCTCATTTCTAATACGGATGACCATCTTCGAAATCATGCTTTTATTTATTCAAATGCACAAGGTTGGGAGTTATCGCCAGCATATGATTTGAATCCAATATCCCCTGCCATTAAACCAAGGATATTGACTACAACTATCGATCTTGATGATGGCACCGCGTCACTTGATTTGGCATTAAGTGTTATAGATTATTTTGATTTAAATTTATCTGAAGCAAAAAAAATTATACAAGAAGTTGCCATATCGGTAGCGCAGTGGCGTAATGACGCCTTACGCATTGGACTGACTAAAATGGAAATTGATCAGATGGCCTCAGCTTTTGAACATGAAGATTTAGAAAAAGCGAGGAATATAAAATAAACATGCAGGAAAAAATTAAAATATATATGCTCAACGTAATTGCTTCGTCGTAAACTCCTCGCAATGACGAGGTTTTTTCGGCTTCTGTTATGTACAGAGCCATAAGTTAGTGGCATTGGAGTATGGTTTACCTTATGAATAACGAAACTCATGTTTAGCTTGTGATTCAAGCAATGCAGCAATTGCTTCTGCGGATTTTCCCCATCCTTTTAAAGTGTCAATTAATAAGAGAATATTTTTATCCCGTATAATATGGGCAATTTGTAATCCAGATTTTGCAGAGAGAGTCATGTCTAGGCTCTCCCTGTTTTGTCCATTTTCTGTAATTAACAGTTCGTACTTGTTAATTTCCTTACAATTTGATTGCAGCAGTTAAAGGGTGAGATTTATATAAGCACATAACAAGCAGTATTGTATCGAATAATTATTAATAAATGATTAATTTTCCATAATCATTGAATAAACCGAAATAAGCGGTGTATTTTTGGTATAACCCGTCACCGTTGCTCGAAGCACACCCTCAGTATTGGCAGGCAGGGCGTCAATAATTTTACCTTTAGGCGAAATAACTGCAGTGATGCCATTATTATTGACGACTATCATCGGTCGTCCAGTTTCAAGCGCTCGCACTTGACTGATTTGTAATTGTTGTTCGGCAGCAATTGAGCCAGCAAACCAGCTATCATCACTAATATTAATTAAAATATTGGCCTTATCCACTTGATACCAAATCAGCGAGGGGTAAGCTACTTCGTAACAAATGCTTGGACTAAACCACAAGCCATCAATATCAAGCAGCGTCGATTTTTGCGTACCTGGTGTTAAATCCGACATCGGAATATTAAAAAAATTAATCAAGCCACGAAGCCAGTGCTGGAAAGGAAAGTATTCGCCAAAAGGAACCAGATGTCGTTTTTCATAACTTCCTTCTGACTGGCCTAAGACAAGCATCCCATTATAAAGCTTTTCACTGCTATCACTTAAAATGGTTCCAAGCAAGAGAGTACTTTGATGTGATAGGGCATTTTCACTGACTTGAGCCAGAAAATTAGGCACGTAATAGGTGGGGGTCGGCACGGAGCCTTCCGGCCAGACAATCAGGTTACGTCCTAACTCGGATTTTGTTAATCGCTGATAGGTAGCGAGGATTTGACTAAAATGCTGTGGATCCCATTTGATATCTTGGGTGATATTGCCTTGTATCAAGCTGACAGTTAGAGGCGAGGGGAGGGGCGTTGTCCATTTGATTGAGTCAATCGACGCGCCAATACCAAACAGCAAACCAAGCAAAAGAAAGCAGCCAATTTTTATACTCTTCGCACTTGAATTTTTGGCGTTGTTGCAAGCTCGCTCGGCATCGGTCATGTATTCGGTATACACTCCCTCGTCTCCCTCGCTTGCGCCTAGCCAAAAATCCAATCGCTTTGAGTATATTTTAGAATGGCTTGTCTTCATGCAAATCAAATAAATAAGTACTGAGCATAAGGCAGTTATCGTGCTGACACCATAAACACCTACCAAAGGAAAAAATCCTTGTAAAGGTGTGTTGATTTGGCTGTATCCGAGTAATACCCAAGGAAATCCACTGCCTACCCAGCTTCGCAGCCATTCACCGAACAACCAAGTCAAGGGGAAAAAAACCAGCAGACGCCAAGTGGCTGGGGTCGGGGTCAGTAATCGAAAGAGAAACAGGCTTACTGTTGGAAAAAGAGCGAGTGTCGCTATAAAGAGGCCAGTCAAGAGCACCGCCAGAGCTGGGTTAGTTCCACCAAAGGTATGAATACTGATATAGACCCATGAGGCTGATATGCCAAAAAAACCGATCCCAAATAGCCAGCCATAAAGTGCAGCAGTGTATTTGGAGCCAGATAAAGCAAGCCAGAGTAATATAGCGGGAGCAATAAATGAAAAAAACGCTAAATTAAATGGAGCAAACCCAAGGGCAAGACTTGCGCCTGCCAGAAGAGCAATAATTAGGCTGATTGCTTGAGAAAGTTTGTAAAATGCTGTTTTAGAGATAGCTTTCATTAAGCATTTATCTTTCCGAGTGCATACGCGAGATCATCCTGTAAATCGTGTACATCCTCAATACCCACGGAAAGACGCGCTAAGCCATCACTTATCCCAAGCAGAGCGCGTTGCTCAGGCGGAATAGAGGCATGGGTCATAATTGCAGGATGCTCTATCAGACTTTCAACGCCGCCCAAGCTTTCTGCCAGGGCAAACAGATGGCAGTTTTCGAGAAAAATACGTGATGGCTCAAGACCACCTTTAATCACGATGCTGATCATGCCACCAAAACCTTTCATTTGAGTAGTCGCTAACTCATGTTGCGGATGGCTTTTTAATCCGGGATAAATGACACGCTCAATAGCAGGATGAGACTCAAGCCAGGTAGCCAGTTTCATTGCTGACTCACAATGACGTTCCATCCGCAATGCCAGTGTTTTTACTCCCCGCAGTGCTAAAAAGCTATCAAATGGGCCTGCAATTGCACCAATGGCATTTTGCAGAAAAGCCATTTTTTCAATTAATGCATCGTTGTCATTAACGATCACAATCCCGTTAACAACATCAGAGTGGCCATTAATATATTTTGTTGCGGAGTGTACGACAATATCGCAACCATAAGTCAATGGTTGTTGCAACAAGGGGGTGGCAAAGGTATTGTCAGCCACAACAAGCAGATTGTGTTTTTTGGCAATGGCAACAATAGCTTTGAGATCAGCCAGCTTTAACATGGGATTGGTTGGTGTTTCAACCCAGAGCATACGGGTTTTTGGGGTAATCGCTGCTTCAATTTGACCGATATCGGTCATGTCAATGAAGGAAAAATGGAGACCTGCTGAGCGTCTTCGTACTTTGTCAAATAACCGAAAAGTACCGCCATAGAGATCGTCCATCGCTATCACATGATCACCATGATCGAGTAATTCCAGGATCGTGGAAATAGCGGCCATACCCGATGCAAAAGCAAAACCAGCTTTACCTTGCTCAAGCTCAGCTATACAGCGTTCATAAGCAAAGCGGGTGGGGTTTTGAGTGCGGGAATATTCATAGCCTTTATGAACCCCGGGACTTGATTGTACGTAGGTTGAGGTTGCATAGATAGGTTGCATGACCGCGCCAGTTGTCGGATCAGGTGTTTGTCCTGCGTGGATAACTTGGGTTGCAATGTGATAGGGTTTTGTCATGTGATACTCCTCGGAATTGAGTCTGCGGCGTTGTTGCTTTTGACGACTCGCCATCGTCATGTATTATGTATACACTCCTCGGTTCGTGTCAAAAGCGCCTAGCCGCAAACTCAATTCCAAGGAGTATAAACTCGATGTAGGTGAGTCTGCGGCGTTGTTGTTTTCTATTCAATGCCATTGAGCAGGTTATGCATTTTGGCCTTAATCATGTCAATCGCTATGCGATTTTCACCGCCGCGGGGTACAATAATATCAGCATAACGCTTAGATGGCTCGATAAACTGTAAAAACATGGGGCGCACATTCGCTTCATATTGTTCCAAAACTGATTCAATCGTTCTGCCGCGCTTGATGACATCACGCTGTAGCCGACGGAGCAGACAGATATCAAGTGGCGCATCCATAAAAATGCGGATATCGAGCAATTCACGAAGGGCAGGGTCAACCAGCAACATAATACCTTCTAAAACGATAATTTTGTGCGAGCCAATAGTTCTGGTTAGTTTGCTGCGGTTATGTACGGTGTAATCATAAAGAGGCAGCTCGACAGCAATGCCTTGTTGCAAGTTAGCAAGATGTTTACAAAGAAGATCGTGATCGAATGCATTAGGGTGATCGTAATTGACGAAGGCTCTTTCTTCAAGAGTGAGCGAAGATTGTTCTTTGTAATAGGAATCTTCTGGAATGACAACAACCTGATCCGAGCCAAGCTCCGAAACGATCGTGTTTGCCAGGAGACTCTTACCGGAAGCCGAAGCACCCGCGATGCCAATGATAATAGTATTTTTTTTCATGGTGAATTTGCTAGTTATGTGTGCAAGTAATTGTAACAGATATTTGGTTTGGAGTATATAGCCCAATGCTACTAACTTAAGGCGTTGTAGATAACAGAAACCAGAAAACCCTCGTCATTGCGAGGAGTTTACGACGAAGCAATCCAGTGATTCCATAACGTTCGCCGTACCTAATTCGGTCTACTTTATCACCTATGTACGCGGCTCTCGTACGGAACGTAGCCGTCGTTTTTCACCTTCGTATAAGCATTATGACAGCGATTAAGACATCACTTTGCGGATAACATATTTCCTCAAGGATGGTTTAAGAGGGGAACGTCAGCTGTCTCTTGATTATTGTTGTTATTCAATGTTGCATCATCTTTAGATTGAAAATGAGTAAATCCATTATTGGTATCTTTGTAATAAGATGGCGACACTTTAGGCGGTGAGCCAAGTATAATTTGAGACTCAGCAGCTTGATTTTGTTCCAAATGCCATTTTATTTTTGATTTGATCATGTCAATTGCAAGGCGATTCTCACCTCCATTTGGCACAATAATATCAGCGTATTTTTGTGATGGTTCAATATATTTTATAAATCCTGGACGCACTGTTTTTTCCCATTGCTCAAAAACATCCTCTACAGTTCTTCCGCGTTTTTTAATATCACGCAGCGTTCGACGTATCAGGCATATATCAAGATCAGTATTCACAAAAAGCTTAAGATCAAACAAGTCCCTAAGGTTGTCGTCTGCTAACAACATAATCCCTTCCCAAATCACAATCTGATGAGGTTCAATGGTAGTTGTTTCAGGACTGCGATTATGCTCTACAAAGTCGTAAATGGGTACTTGAATCGCGTTGCCGTTTTTTAAATCGGTCATTTGTTGATACTGAAGTTTAAGATCAAAAGCATCAAGCCTGTCGTAATTGTTCTTAACTCTTTCTTCTGGGGTCTTATCTGTTTGGTCTTTGTAATAAGAGTCTCCTGAGATGACCACAATTTGTTTGGAACCATATTTCTCAGTAATTTCCTTAGCAATGTTTTCGGCTAAGGTACTTTTCCCGGATCCTGATCCGCCAGAGATGACAATATTGATTGTTTTCATAATAATTTCTCTTAGTATATTTTATAGAATTGTACATTTTTTAGCGACAAAGGTACGTCCAAGTTTCTCAGGGCATACCTATACCCATCGCACTTCAAGTGCGATGGGTATATAATCGCTGCTGCGTAATTAGGAATTACAGCAAACTTGGGAAAACGCTCGTCATTGCGAGGAGTTTACGACGAAGCAATCCAGAGTGATTGTAAGTGTCAAGTCCTTGATTTTACACTTTTTCTACTAGATTGCTTCGTCGCTGCGCTTCCTCGCAATGACGCCTTCGTTGTCCTGTATTTGTCGCTAGTCCACATTACGCGGCATCGACTATATACGCCTAAATATAAAAGCACAAGACGGAAACTTTATTTAAAAGGACTCACTGTGTAAGGTTGTTGCGGTGAAGGTGCATTTGGAGCTAAAGGCGGATTATTTGGGCACTGTGCATAATAATCGGGTGTTTGAAAGTAAGAAGGACTTTGCCGAGGTGCATTAGGCTGACTGTAAGAAAAGGGCAGGTTGGAGACAAAATTCGAGCTGGGTAGCATTTGCGGCGGTTGTGCAACGGATAGAGGCGGGTTATTTTTGAGCGCTGCTTTGAATCCATGAAACTCGTAAACTTGTTGATTATTTGCTGTTTTTATGGAGTTCACATTAAAATACTGACCTAATTGTTTAAGTGCATATTGAGTTGATAGGTGAACATTTGCCTTAGGGACAAACAGAATCTTATTTCCTGATTGCTGAATCAAGAAGTGTTCTGCCAGAAAAGGATCTTGATGTTTTAGGTAAGCTGCAACTTCGTTTGGATGAGTTGGGTTTGCCAGAGAGCCAGCCTCCTGTTCTACGCTAGAGACTATCAGAGGAGATGTCATTGCAGATGCCTGTTGCTGAAGTGTGGACTGCCTTTGAAGTGGCTTGGAAGGTTGAAATACACGATCAATACGAGCGTAAAAGGGTCTCAGGGGAGCTGTAAAGAAACCAATAAGTCGCCATGCTAATGAAGGCCTAATTGATGATCTGATTGAGTGAGGCAATAGCTCTGGATGGTTTAATCGAAAATTTCTAAAGGTTCCTGCCTGAGCTTTAATGTGGAGTGAACCTGTATATAAAGTGATGGCCTCAGATTGTCCTTGACGTATCTTTTGTTGTTTTTTCCTGTTGTCAGCAGCTTGTTTAAGCTCTTTTTCAATAAAAGGGATTTGTCTTGCCAATGATTGTTTTGAGTCAACTAAAGTAGCAGCCAAAGCAGAAATCATCGCAGAGTCCTGTGGGGCAACAAGCGGAATTTTAATCACTTTAGCTTTGGGCTCGAGGCGCGGGTAAGCTGCTTTCAGAGCTAATTTTGCGCCATTAATCGCCGCGTTAATATATTTATCAACGGAAGAATTGCTACAAGTATTAAAAACAACAATTTCTCCATTAGTATTACAAACCAGTGTGAGAAATTCGGTATTCAAAATCAGGCTTGGAAAGCAAAAAAAGGTATTATTGCTCTTGTTTATCAGATCGAGCGATGCAGCCATATTGGTATAGATATTTGTGCTCAAGTGCTGAGGACGTGTACTGCCATGGCCTTGAGAGTCCTCTGTACTGGTGACGGTTTTGTAGATAAGATTGGTTTTGGGAGTGATATCCGAATGGTTTACTGTTTGTGTGTTGAGATTACCAGGTATAAGCAGGGCAATATTATGCATTCCGATAGCTCGGGAAGAGGCAATAATGCCGTGAATATCAGAAGGCGTATAAAGATCATTTGCCATGACACACTCCTTTGTTTAAAAAAATCAGGCAGCACAGTTATATCAAATATTTCATACTTATTTCAAGGAGAATATCTTTTCAGCAGCACCAAAACCACCCCTGTTCCACCCATCTTCGGCGGAGCGGAATGAAAAGCCAACACATCGGTCTGAGCTTGTAAAAAAGCCAGCGTTGCATTTTTAATGAGGGCATTATCCTGTTTCCCTTTCCCATGAATAATTCTGAGACATCGATATTGTCGTTCCCGTGATAATATAAAAAAATCCTCAAGTGCCAATATTCCTTGTTCCACCGTATAACCGTGCAAATCCAATTCGGCCTGAATCGAAATTTCACCCTTTTTCAAGCGGTTATATTGAGAGTCTGCCAGACCTGTTTGTGCATAGTGCATTACTTCATGTGCAGCTACTTTTTGCTTGATGGATAAACCGACTGTTAGCGTTGGGGTAATCGCCTGGGCTTGTTTTCTGCGATAGGCAAGATTATCTTCAGCCTGGTGAGATTTGAGATACGTTTTGTCAGTGCTTTTCAAGGGTTTAACATGCCGCATGGCCTGACGGAATAGGTCGATATCATCTTTTTCAATCATTTTGTGATATACTCATTTTCTAATCTCAATAGATGGGAAATAAAGTGAACGTTCAAGAAATAACGAATGAATTATACACGATTCGCGATATGGTGCGCTGTGCTGCAAGTCTTTTTGCAGCTAATCCGCTGTTTTATGGTCACGGTACTGACAATCCCTGGGATGAAGCAACCAGCCTGGTGATGCAAACACTGCAGCTTGATTACACATACTACCATGAAGTGCTGGATGCCAGGTTAACCCATACCGAGCGCCTAAACATTGCAAACCTGATTCAAAAAAGAGTAGAGCAACGTATTCCGGTTCCTTATTTGACACATCAAGCACAGTTTGCGGGCTTGACCTTTTATGTTGATGAACGCGTACTGATTCCTCGCTCCCCGCTTGCTGAGTTGATTGAAGAGCAATTTTCACCCTGGATTGATCCCACTACAATAGAAAATGTTCTCGATCTTTGCACTGGCAGTGGCTGTATTGCTCTGGCAATTCATGCTTATCTTCCTAACCCCTATACTCAGATTGATGCCGTGGATATTTCGCCCGAAGCGTTGGCAGTTGCCAAAATTAATGTTGAGAAACAGGGGGCAACCGAGCAGGTTCATTTGATACAGTCTAATTTGTTTGAACAGTTGCAGGGTCGGCGATATGATCTGATCGTGAGCAATCCACCTTATGTTGATGCTGCTGAAATGCAGGCCTTACCTCAGGAATTCCGACATGAACCTGAGCTTGCTCTGGCAGCGGGATTAGATGGGCTTGCTATTGTCCATGAAATATTGCAAAAAGCGCCTGATCACTTGACAGAAAATGGATTGCTGATTGTCGAAGTGGGTGCGAGTGCGCCAGCTCTGATTCAGGCTTATCCACACTTACCCTTTATCTGGCTTGAGTTTGAACGCGGTGGTGAGGGGGTGTTTGTATTACGGTATGAGGATTTTGTTAATTAGGTATATACTCCTTGCAATTGAATTTGCGGCTAGGCGCGGTTGACACGAGTCGCCGGAGTGTACTGCCTGTACATGAGGACGGCGAGCGGTCAACCGCAACAACGCTGCAGATTTAATTGCGGGGAGTATAAATGGCGGGAAATACGTTTGGGCAAGTTTTCCGTGTCACCACCTTTGGTGAAAGTCATGGCTCGGCATTGGGTGCAATTATTGATGGTTGTCCACCGGGTATGAAATTGACTGAAGCGGATATTATGGTGGAGCTTGAAAGGCGCAAAACGGGCACGTCTCCCTTCACCTCGCAACGTAAAGAGCCTGATGCTGTACAAATTTTATCTGGCGTTTTCAATGGCGTGACAACGGGCACTCCAATTGGTTTAGTTATTCGAAATGAGGATAATAAATCAAAGGATTATGAAGCGATTAGCGCACAGTTTCGACCGGGTCACGCAGATTATACCTATTTACAAAAATATGGTGTAAGAGATTTTCGAGGCGGCGGCAGGGCATCGGCCAGAGAAACCGTTATGCGCGTTGCCGCGGGTGCCATCGCCAAAAAATACTTGCGGGAGGTCGTTGGCATAACGATACGAGGTTGTTTAATACAAATGGGGCACGTATCCGTGCCTATTCTTGATTGGCAAGAAACTGAGAAAAATCCGTTTTTTGTTGCTAATGCTGAAAAAGTTCCTGAGTTAGAATTACTGATTCAAGCAACACGCAAGGCTGGCGATTCCATTGGAGCATTGATTCAGATTGAAGCGCATCAGGTTCCCGTTGGTCTGGGCGAGCCAGTATTTGATAAACTCAATGCTAGTATTGCTCATGCGATGATGAGTATTAATGCGGTTAAAGCAGTCGAAATAGGGGATGGTTTAAGTTGTGTGACACAACCTGGCTCTGCCTTTCGAGATGAAATGACCCGTGAAGGATTTTTATCCAATCATGCAGGCGGGATATTGGGCGGCATTTCCAACGGAGAGCCAATTATTGTTAAAGTTGCGTTTAAACCTACTCCAAGTATTATCCAACCAGGGCGCTCACTCAATACAAGTGGTGACGAAGTGACGGTGGTTACAAAAGGACGTCACGATCCGTGCGTGGGAATTCGTGGTGTGCCAATTGCTGAGGCAATGCTGGCACTGGTGTTGATGGATCACTATTTAAGAAATTTACCTAATCTCAGGAGAACAAATGAATAAATTAATTAGTGTGGCTATTCTAGGGGCTTCAGGCGTTGTCGGTGAAGCCGCAATTGAAATTCTTCAACAACGTAACTTTCCAGTGGATAAATTATATTTACTTGCCAGTGAACGCTCCAGTGGTTCAACAGCGATGTTTAAAGGCCGCCCTATCCTAATTGAAAACGTAGCTGATTTTGATTTTAGCAAAGTGAAAATCGCTATTTTTTCTGCGGGCGCAGAAACTTCTGCGCAGTACGCTCCTAAAGCTGTCAAGGCAGGTTGTATTGTTATTGATAATACTTCGCAATTTCGCTATGACGAAGATGTTCCTCTTGTTGTTTCAGAGGTTAATCCTGAGATGATTCCCCAGGGTATTAAACGTGGCATTATTGCCAACCCAAATTGCAGTACGATGCAGATGGTCGTGGCACTCAAGCCAATTTATGATGCTGTTGGAATTACGCGTATTAATTTTGCCAGCTATCAATCGGTTTCGGGAGCAGGGCGCGAAGCACTGGAAGAATTAGCCCAGCAGACCAGTGGTATGTTAACGGGTAATAAACATAAAGCAAAAGTTTTCCCTGTGCAAATTGCCTTTAATGTGATTCCCCATATTGATGTATTTGAAGAGAATGGTTATACACGGGAAGAAATGAAGGTAGTGTGGGAAACCCGAAAAATTTTCAATGATAATGAAATTATGGTTAATCCGACGGCGGTACGAGTGCCTGTTTTTTTTGGGCATTCTGAAGCGGTGCATATTGAAACACGTGAAAAAATTACGGTTGAACAAGCTCGGCAGCTATTAAAAAACGCACCCGGTGTGGTGCTGGTTGATGAAAGAGCAGCCAAGGGTTATCCAACACCTGTGACTCATGCCGCCATGCAAGATGGGGTATTTGTCGGGCGTTTGCGCGAGGATATTTCTCATCCACGCGGTCTGGATATGTGGATTGTCTCTGACAATGTGCGCAAAGGGGCGGCACTGAATGCTGTGCAGATTGCAGAACAGTGTGTGAAGTTACTTTTGGCTGAGTAATCTTTACACTCATGTATGTTGAGTATACCTAAATTTGGTTAACACTTATGCAAGAACAAAATTCAATTCTTATGCAGCTTGATGGAATGAAGTTGCAACGGTTTCATTGGCGGATTATTTTTACCGCGGGCATGGGTTTTTTTACTGATGCCTATGATCTTTTTGTGATTGGTATTGTTACCGCCATATTGAGACCTCTTTGGGGTTTATCCATTGAAGAGTTAGCTATATTAAACGGTGCTGCGTTGGCAGCAGCAGCCTGTGGCTCGGTTTTTTTTGGTATTCTTGCCGATAAATTTGGCCGTAAAAAAATGTACGGGGTTGAAATTGCTATCTTATTTATTGGTGCAATCCTATCTGCCATCGCACCCTCATTTGGGTATTTACTTTTTTCGCGCATACTTGTCGGTTTAGGAATTGGGGGTGATTATCCGACCAGTGCTCTTATTGCAAGCGAAAATGCCGGAAAAGCACACAGAGGATTTTTAGTCCTGCTGGTTTTTGCTATGCAGGCTTTGGGATTAACGATAGGGCCATTGATCGCCTCTTTTTTTCTGTATATTAATATTCCCACTGACATGGTATGGCGCATTTTATTAGGTATTGGTGCCATCCCTGCGGCATCGGTTTTCTATTTGCGACGCCGGATTCAAGAGTCTCCCCGTTTTCTGATGACTAAAAATGCCCCAGTTGAAGTGAGTCGGGTTATTGCGGATATCACGGGAATGAACCCAAATAATATTAAAAGGCTTCCTTTGCATTCTTTAATGAAAAAAAAATGGCTTATTTGTCTCTTCGGAACTGCAGGTGCTTGGTTTTTGCTGGATATTGCTTTTTATGGTAACAGTGTGTCTTCCTTTTTAATTTTAAAAACCTTAAATCCAGCCGCAAATATGTTAAAAAATACCTTATTATCTTCTTTGATTTTTTTGATATGTGCCGTTCCAGGTTATCTTGCAGCTGCTTTTTTTGTTGACAAAATAGGACGTAGATTCTTGCAGTTTCTTGGTTTTGCCATGATGGGCTTAATGTATCTCATTCTTGCTGGCATTCCTTCGATTACTCAACACGTCAATTGGTTTTTAATCGTGTTTGGGGTGAGCTATTTCTTTACTAATTTTGGCCCTAACACCACTACCTTTCTTATTCCCTCAGAAGTTTATCCAACCAGTATTCGCGGCAAGGCACATGGTTTTTCTGCAGCTGTGGGCAAGGTTGGGGCATTCATTGGAGCATTCTTTCTGCCCTTTGTTTTGGAAAAATTTGGTCTGCAGTTTACGATGGGCTTGATGGCTATTGTCTGTGTATTAGGTGTATCGATTACTTTTCTTGTGCCTGAGATGAAGGGGCAGTCATTGGAGGTGACAGAGGAAATGGCGGAGGAGGGGTAAAAAGGGAGTTATTGGCAATATCTACTCCATTTGAGACAACAATTTAACGATTGTTTTCATCGGCAAAAATAATTTATTCTTACGCTCAGGAAACTCAATAAATCCATATTTCTTATAAAATTTAACAGCCATGTCATTCTCAGCATCAACAGTGACGGCAACAGCAGATATTGTCTGACTAGATTCAAAGCTTTTTTGTAATGCATTAATTAAAAGAATTTCACCATACTTTTTTTTCTGATGCTCAGTATTAACCGCCAAGCGACCTAATAAAATGGCAGGAACATGAGGATGGCGAGGCAATTTTTTACTTATATCTCCAGGAAGTGCGTCTAAACTGATGCTTGTTGATGACAAAGCATAATAGCCAATTACAACATCTGAATGTTCAACTGTTAAAACATAGGTTATAGCAATATCTCTTTTTCTGTATTGTGTTGCCTCTGTAATTAAATATCTATCAAGCGCATCTATTCCACAGGAAAAAAAACGCCTGTCATGATGCTCATCTAAACATTCTATGCATAATTTTTCATTACTCATTTGGCTGTAACCACTTTTTTGTAACGATTTCTTGCTTGAATTAAAGCCTTATTAGGCTCTGGTGGGTTCAATAGCGCATTAACAAAAGTTTTTTGATCTTCTAGTGAAAGAGTTAAAATCTTCTGTTGTTTGATTACATCAGCAGCCTTTTCTAATACACTATTAACAGTAAAATCAGTTACAGAAAGACCGCTTAAAAAAGCGGCTTGCAGCACTATATCTTTTTGCTGTATGGTGCATCGGCTCTCAAGACGAGCTGATTTTCGTAAAGTTTGACTCGTAGACATTTTAAGACCTCTATAGTTTGAAGCAATCACTCATTACATAAGCGTACGTCATAATGACGTACAAATCAAGAATCATTTGAGCAGGATTTAAAACATTGCCGAATTATATCCTAATTGTATAAGAGGCGAACTTGTCAAAAAATGATAGGTAGTAGGTGTCGCTGCGCTCCTCGCAATGACAAGCGTTTTTATATATTTGTTGTTATTTTCAGATGACACGACAGTCACTATTTCCCCCTCAAAACCCGACTTTAACTATTTTTTTTGCGTTTTACCTTGACAAAATAGCCATTTTATAACTATAGTGTTGAAAAGTGGGAAAAAGTGGTTTTTTGTGGTAGGGATGCAGGATGTTTCGTGGAATCAATGCTATTGCTCTCGACGCCAAAGGTCGGTTATCGATCCCGACCCGCTATCGTGATGCACTTCAAACTCAAACTGCACAAGTTATTATCACTATTGACACCGATGCGCCGTGTTTATTGCTTTATCCTTTCAGTGAATGGGAAATTATTGAGCGTAAAATTGCTGAGTTGCCAAGTTTTAATCCGGTTGCTCGCCGCATTCAACGCTTGTTGATTGGACATGCAACTGAGGTTGAGCTTGATGCAAGTGGGCGTCTTTTAGTTCCCGGGGTATTACGTGAATACGCGGGTTTGCAAAAAGAGGCCATGTTGGTGGGGCAGGGGCGCAAATTTGAAATCTGGGCTGCCGAGCGTTGGCAAAGTGCACGAAATGAATGGTTGACGTCCGATTTAGTCGGTACCGAAGAAATGCCAAATGAACTGAAAAATTTATCGTTGTAAGGAATGCTAGTGACGGATCAGACAAGATCACATCAACCTGTGTTATTCAGTGAGTCGTTAACTCAGCTTGCTATTAAACCAGCTGGTCTATATGTAGATGCCACTTTTGGACGGGGTGGTCATACTCAGGGCATTTTAAATGCATTGAATGCAGAAGGTCGTTTAATTAGTTTTGATAAAGATCCAACCGCGATTCAATACGCTTATGACACCATTCAAGATGCAAGGCTGACGATGGTTCACGCGAGTTTTACTGAAATTAGCCAGGTATTAACGGTCAGTGGCTTGTTAGGCAAAGTGGATGGAATGCTGTTTGATTTGGGCGTTTCATCACCACAACTGGATGAAGCTGAACGCGGTTTCAGTTTTATGAATGATGGTCCTTTGGATATGCGGATGAACACTCGAGCAGGTTATACCGCAGCAGAATGGTTGAGCAAAGTGAATGAAACCATCTTGGCAGACGTCATTTTTGAATTTGGAGAGGAACGTTTTAGTCGTCGAATTGCAAGAGCCATTGTTGAGGCTCGTAAAATATCGGTTATTTCGACCACCAAACAACTTGCAGAAATCGTCGCGACAGCGGTTCCAAAACGTGAGCCATTTAAACATCCAGCAACACGCACTTTTCAGGCGATACGTATTTTTATCAACAGTGAACTAGAGGATTTAAAAATCGCCTTAGCTCAAAGTTTAGATGTATTGGCTGTAGGTGGACGTTTAGTGGTTATCAGTTTTCACTCACTTGAAGACAGATTGGTGAAGCAATTTATGAAAAGAGAGTCTTCTCCCCCTGAGATTCCACGTCATATTCCCATTAAGCACACTGAGTTTAATCCAAGATTAAAAATAGTGCACAAACCCATTTTTCCTTCTGATGAAGAAGTCAGTAAAAACATAAGGGCGCGTAGCGCCGTATTAAGGACAGCGGAGAAAGAACGATGAATGCAACAACAAGAGCTTATTCTCAATCAACTTATGCCCTGCAACAAACGCGGCAACAATTTTGGACACTTTCTTCTTTTGTGAGTGTTTTACTAGCGGTACTGGTTTTTTTATCGGCTTTTTCCATCGTCTATGTCAGAGATTATGAACGTCAGATGATCACTGAGTTGCAAGGTATGCAAATAACCTATGATGCGATGTTGACACAGCGAAGCCAGTTATTACTGGAGCAAGCTGCTTTCAGCACTCAAACCCGGATTCAGGATGTTGCCGTGCAGAAATTGGGTATGGCGTTTCCAGAGCAGGAGGCGGTTATTACATTAGGTTAAACGCGTGAAAAAACACTCTTTTCGTCCTTTTTTAGCATACGATGATAAATGGCGGGTTCGGTTCCTGCTTGCGTTGTTGTTTCTTACTATGCTGGTGCTGTTGGCCAGGATCGTATATCTGACAGTGTATGAACGGACTTTTTTACTGAAACAAGGGAATGCTCGTACCGTGAGAGTGATTGATATTCCTGCTCATCGAGGTATGATTCTTGATAGAAACCATCAGCCTTTAGCGATAAGTACACCCGTTTATTCTGTGTGGATTGACCCGCATCAGTTCAGTTTACAAGATACTCAGATTCCAGCTCTTGCTAATTTACTTCAAGAGTCTATTAAACAAATACAAGCCACGATCAATGACAAATCCAAGAGTGACTTTGTTTACCTTAAACGTCAACTTTCTCCTGATATCGCGGATCAAATAAAAGCCTTGCATATACCCGGTATTTATTTCCAGCAAAACTACAAACGTTATTACCCGGAGGCAGATGCCGTGGCGCCTTTATTGGGAATGACCAATATCGATGATCAAGGGCAAGAAGGTTTAGAGTTGGCATACAACAATTTATTACAGGGTGTACCAGGTAAAGAACGCGTACTGGTTGATTTATATGGGCATGTTGTAGCTGTACAGGGTATTGTGCAACCCGCCAGACCGGGTCATAACCTGATCTTGAGTATTGATCACCGAATTCAATATCTTGCTTACTCCGTGCTATCGAAAGCGGTTGCCGATAATAAAGCGGAATCGGGTTCAATCGTCATCATGGATATTAAAACGGGTGAAATACTGGCGATGGTGAACGCGCCTTCATATAATCCCAATACTCGTCCAAAATATCGCAATAATAATTATCGAAATCTAGCCGTAACGGATCAATTCGAACCGGGTTCCACCATGAAAACCTTCGCAGTTGCTAATGCGTTAGACAACGGCAAATACAACGCCAACACCATGGTAGATACCAATCCTGGTTGGATGATTTTAAATGGGCATCGTGTTCAGGACGAGGAAAACCTGGGAAATATCAATGTCACTACTATTTTGCAACGTTCAAGTAATATGGGGATTACCAAATTAACCTTGTCTATGCCGCCCAATAGCTTGTGGAATTTATTGCACAAAGAGGGATTTGGCCAGTCAACTCACAGTGGGTTTCCTGGCGAGGCTTTAGGCAGTTTAGTTAAACCAAGAAAATGGTCTGATATTGCGCTAGCGACGCTATCTTTTGGTTATGGCGTTTCAGCAACGATGTTGCAATTGACCCAAGCTTACGCGATGATTGGTAATGAAGGTGTTAAACACCCAGTCTCATTATTAAAGATTGATAAACCGAGTGCATCTGAGCCTGTGCTAAAAAAGAAAGTTGCCATTGAGCTTATCAACATCATGCAAAGTGTGACTGCAAAAGGCGGGTCGGGATTTCCCGCACGCATTCCCGGATATAACGTGGCGGGTAAAACGGGAACTGCGTGGATAATGGGGGCACATGGTTATGAGCGAAAGCACTTTAATGCTTTGTTTATCGGAATTGTGCCTGCAAGTAAGCCAAGAATTGTTGCTGCTATTGTAATAAAAGATCCACAAGCAGGTCATCATCAGGGCGGACAAGTTGCGGCACCTGTTTTTTCTGAAGTGATGACAGCGGTATTACGTGATCTGAATATTCCTCCTGATGATTTAACCCAAAAAGGTAAACCTGATGAAATTAAGCCAGTTGTGCCAAAACCTCATTGACCCGTCAACTTCCTATGATATCGATATCAAGGGGTTAGCATTAGATAGTCGTGATATAAAGCCAGGCTATCTTTTTCTTGCTTGTCCTGGAACACATACCACTGGACATGATTTTATTGATAAAGCCATTGAGGCTGGTGCGGTTGCTGTTTTGTGTGATGCAAGCCCTCACATTTTCAATGATGTTATGATTACGCTCGAAGACGGACGTCAAATTCCTGTTTTGGCTGTTCCCTATCTGCTGACCTCAGTGGGTCAACTTGCCTCTCAATTTTACGGAGAACCGAGCACTCACTTTCCTGTCTATGGTGTAACTGGAACAAACGGGAAAACCTCAATTACCCACTACATCGCACAATGTTTCAATCAAATCAATCAGCCATGTGCGGTTTTGGGAACAGTAGGGAATGGTTTTTTAGACAAACTGGAAGAAAGCTCGCATACCACAGCTGATCCTATTTCCTTACAGCAATTATTGGCTCGTTATCAAGAGCAGGGTGCAAAAGCCATTGCGATGGAAGTTTCCTCTCATGGTCTGGATCAAGGACGAGTAAATGGGGTCTGTTTTGATTCAGCAATTTTTACTAATTTAACGCATGACCATCTTGATTATCACCAAACAATGGAAAATTATGCAGCAGCAAAACGAAAGCTATTTTGTATGCCCGACTTGAAAAGAGGAATCTTTAATCTTGATGATGCCTATGGCAGAGCATTATTAAATGAATTTAAAGACAAAATAGACTGTTATGGCTATTCAGTCGACCCACAGACTGGTTCTGAGTTTCCCTTAATCAAAGCTCTGGAGGTACAGTATTCTACGCAAGGCATCAACGCACAGATAGATACTCCCTGGGGGAGCGCAGAGTTGAGTTTAAGTTTATTTGGACACTTTAATCTCAGTAATGTGCTTGCAGTAATAGCATTGTTAGGCAGCAAAGGGATTTCATTTCAAGAAATTTTAGGTTTAGTCTCAAAAATCAAACCCGTAACAGGTCGAATGGAGATGCTAAAAAAAGCAGGAAAAATAACGGTTGTTGTCGATTACTCTCATACTCCCGATTCATTAAATAAAGCATTGATAGCTATTCGTGCACACACAGGTGCAAAAATCTGGTGCGTATTTGGCTGCGGTGGAGACAGAGACAAGGGCAAACGTCCTGAAATGGGCAAAATTGCTGAACAACTGGCTGATCACGTTATTGTTACGAATGATAATCCACGTCATGAATCTGCTGAGCAAATTGCACAAGATATTTTGGATGGCATGAGTTATCCAGAGAAAGTGACTGTTTTATTGGATAGAGAACAAGCGATTCATTACGCCATTTCGCAAGCGCATGAAAAAGATGTTATTCTAGTTGCCGGAAAAGGTCACGAGAATTATCAACAGGTTGGAGATGAAAAGCGTCCTTTTTCGGATCAGGCAGTGGTTAAGCAGATTCTTGGGATTTAGGTCAAAAGTTGGAAAATGCTCGTCATTGCGAGGAAGCGCAGCGACGAAGCAATCCAGAGTAGTCATTAAGTGTCAAGATCGTGATTTTACGCTCTTTCTACTGGATTGCTTCGTCGTAAACTCCTCGCAATGACGAGCGTTTTTAGATATTTGTTGTTGTTCCCTCATTGCGCGACAGCGACTATATAAAAGATAAGGAAAAAAATATGCAATTATCAGAAATTACACGAATGCTGGAAGGGCGTCTTATTGGCGCAGATGCAAGTTTTCAAGGTGTGAGTTTAAACTCCCGCACCATTCAGCCCGACCAGCTTTTTATTGCATATAAAGGAAAAAACGCGGATGGACATGATTTTCTGGATGAAGCAAAAGAGCGGGGAGCGATAGGAGCACTGGTTTTACATCCCGTTGAGAGCACATTACCCCAGGTTGTTGTCCATGATATACGCATGTCACTGGGTGAAATCGCCAGTTATTATCGCCAACAGCTTACCATGCCTATCATCGCATTAACGGGGAGTTGTGGTAAAACGACGACAAAAACCCTCATTGCAAAAATATTATCGAAAGTAGGGAAAGTTCATTCTACGGAAGGCACATTAAATAATGATTATGGAATGCCATTGACGCTTCTGAATGCGAGTAAAAAAGATAAATTTGTCGTGTTGGAAATGGGTGCCAATCATCCGCAGGAAATTGCTTATCTCACTTATATTGCTCGCCCCACCATTGCATTAATCACCAACGCAGGTCCGGTACATCTTGAGGGCTTTAAAGATATTCAAGGTGTGGCACGTGCAAAGGGTGAAATATTTCAGGGATTGGCGCAAAATGGTGTCGCTATAATCAATATTGATGATGTTTTCGGGCAATATTGGCAAGAAATTGCTGCTGGAAATCCTTATATTACATTTGGTTTAAATACGCGGGCAGATGTTTATGCAGACCAAATTCAAGTGCATTCGGATGGCAGCACCACTTTTCATTTACACACACTCAGTGGTTCAGGACAGGTAAATCTCGCGTTGATCGGTAAACATAATATTATGAATGCATTGGCTGCAACGGCTGTTGGAATTGCTGCTGGAGCATCAACAGAACAAATTTGTGCAGGTTTAAGTGAGGTCATATCAGTAGACAAACGACTGATGCCACGCGTCGGATTAAACGGGATGACGATTATTGATGACACGTATAATGCGAACCCCCGCGCCATGGAAATTGCTGTTGATGTGCTGATGGAGCTGGCTGGAGAGAAAGTATTTGTTACGGGTGACATGGGTGAGCTTGGGGCCGAGGCGGTAAAATTTCACCGCCAACTTGGTGAAATGGCACGTCTTGCAGGTGTAAACCGACTTTATGCAGTCGGCGAGTTATCGTTACATACCGCAGAGGCGTTTGGAGAAAAGGGCTATCATTTTCATGACCAGGCAGCGTTGATTGAGGCATTACAAGTCGAATTAAAACCAAATATTTGTATGTTGGTGAAAGGTTCTCGTAGCGCAAAAATGGAAAATGTGGTACAAGCTTTGCTCCCAAAAACGGAGACTCATTTATGCTAGTTTGGTTAAGTGGTTTATTACAACATTATTTTCATTCACTTGACGTTTTTCACTATATTACCTTGCGCGCTATTCTTGCTGCACTGACAGGCTTTGTCGTGAGTTTAGTCTCAGCGCCGCCTATTATTGCACGATTGCGTCGTTATAAAGTGGGTCAGCAAGTACGCAATGACGGTCCGCAAACCCATTTAGCAAAATCAGGTACACCCACAATGGGTGGGATACTGATATTGATTGCGATGACCATCAGTGTACTGACATGGGGTGATTTGGACAATCACTATCTCTGGTTGGTTTTATTAATGACGTTAGGATTTGGCTGCATTGGCGGGGTAGATGATTACCGTAAGCTGGTTCTTAAAAACAGTAAAGGATTATCCGCTAGATGGAAGTATTTTTGGCAATCTGTTTTAGCACTGATTGCGGCATTTTATTTGTTTTATACTTCCACTACCCCTGCCGAAACACAATTAATTATTCCTTTTTTTAAACATCTTGACATTGAAATGGGCTGGTTTTTTATTCCTTTTGTTTATTTTGTCATTGTGGGCACCAGCAATGCAGTCAATTTAACCGATGGATTAGATGGTTTGGCTATTTTACCGACGGTATTAGTAGCAGCAGCACTTGGTGTTTTTGCCTATTTAACGGGGAATATGATGTTTGCGAAGTATTTAATTATTCCTTACATCCCTGGCGTTGGCGAAGTCACTATTGTCTGCTCGGCTTTGGTAGGTTCAGGTTTGGGCTTTTTATGGTTTAACACCTATCCGGCAGAAGTATTTATGGGCGATGTTGGCTCGCTGGCATTGGGCGCAGCACTTGGTGTTATCGCAGTGGTTGTCAGAGAGGAGTTGGTGCTTTTTTTGATGGGCGGCATTTTCGTTGCGGAAACCTTATCGGTTATTTTGCAGGTTGGCTCTTATAAATTGACTCATCGGCGAATATTTCGTATGGCACCATTACATCATCATTTCGAATTGAAGGGTTGGTCTGAACCTAAAGTCATTGTGCGCTTTTGGATTGTCACTTTGGTTTTGGTTTTATTGGGTTTGGCAACGTTAAAGTTAAGATAATCAGTCTGTTTGGGTATAGCGTTAGTTTAAGGCATGAAAGGTGTCTGATGAAAATTGATGGAATATTAAAATATTGGCACCCAAGACCGCATGTTTTTGCAAAATTTATCCTCTTTATGACGGTATTTGCTATTTCAACTGCTTTTGCAAGTCCACCTTTTCTGACTGATGGCGCGGATGTGACTGATTATCAGAAATATGATGCTTATTTATACTCCATGACCGATGCTCGTCCGGGTACGATTTATCTACAAACTCCAGCAGTTGAGCTTGATTGGGGATTTGCGCCCAATTTTGAAGTTGAGCTTATAGCTCCGCTGGTGAGTATCATAAAAACCGGGATCCCCAATGCCACTGGCGTGGGTGATACAGACATAGCACTAGGTTATCGTTTCCATCAAGAAACAGCAAATACGCCTGCCATGGCGTTTATTCCGCTCATATCCATTCCAACGGGTGATGTGAATAGATATTTGGGTAATGGCCAGATGACCACCCAACTACCAGTTTGGTTCCAAAAATCATTTAAAAATTGGACAATAGATACCGGAGGCGGATACAACATTAACCATGCGCCCAATACATTTAATAATTATTTTGGTGGATTTTTGCTACAAAATCAGATTAATCAAAAATGGAGTTTAGGAGGTGAGATTTTTTCTCAAGGGGCACAAACGACCACTCAGGCTGCTTATACGGTGCTAAATTTAGGAGGATCGTATAATTTCACTCCAACTTTGAGCTTACTTTTTAGTGCGGGTAATAGCATAGCTGGACAGCAAAACTTTATTTCCTATCTTGGTTTATACTGGGTTTCGAGTTAGCTATGAAAATGCATCGAATATTAAAACACGTTATTGCGCAACTTATCAGTTTATTTATTATTACTGCCGCGTTTGCAGGGCCGCCGTTTCTAACCGATGACACCGATGTGACTGATTACCAGCAGCGCCAATTATATTTCTACTCGATGACGGACGCTTATCCGGGTACGGTGAATCTACAAACTCCGGCTGCTGAACTGGATTGGGGTTTTGCTCCCAATCTTGAAGTCGAAATTGCTGTTCCACTTGTTAGTAACATTGAAATTGGTATGCCCAATGCAACAGGTTTGGGTGATACTAGCGTATCACTTGGTTATCGGTTTCATCAAGAAACTGCGAAAACGCCTGCCATTGCTTTTATTCCAGAAATAACCATTCCAACAGGCAATGCGAATAAGGATTTGGGTAATGGAAAGATCATTACACAACTGCCATTTTGGTTTCAAAAATCAATTGGAAACTGGACTATCGACACGGGAGGCGGATATAACATTAACCATGCTCCGCAGATGTTTAATAATTACTTTGGCGGTTTCTTGTTACAAAATCAGATTAATCAAAAATTGAGTTTGGGTGGAGAAATTTTTTATCAGGGCGCACAGGCCACTAACCAAGAAGCTTATACAGCCCTGAATTTAGGGGGAACGTATAATTTTACACCAACCTTTAGTTTGCTCTTTAGTGCTGGCAACAGTATAGCCGGACAACAAAATTTTATTTCCTACCTTGGTTTATACTGGGCTTCATCGAGTTAGACAATATTTTTTAGCAATAAAAGAGTGTTAGCAATAAAAGAGTTGCATTGTCTGCCAAGTTGTAATATACTCCTGCTCATGTTGACGCGGGGTGGAGCAGTCTGGTAGCTCGTCGGGCTCATAACCCGAAGGTCGTAGGTTCAAATCCTGCCCCCGCAACCATTTCCTTCTATACCTAAATTCAGTTTTTTGGGTATATATATAACTTAAAACCCCTGTTCCAAGGGGTTTTTTGTTGGTGCATATATAGTTGCTGTCGCGAAATTGAAAATGACAGCAAATATGGAAAAACGCTCGCAATAGTTATTCATATTGTGCAGTTTTAATCGTTTCATAGGGCGGAAAAGAGCAAGACAAAAACCCGAAATATGAAATGCTTCGCATCTTGAAGTACAATGGGTATATTGAGGGACACTGATATTAATGACGAATATTTGAGGATAATGCATGACAAGCAAACAAGCAAAGCTAGAACAATTACTGGAAACTGAAATCAGTAGTCTTGGCTATGAGTTTGTTGGTTGTGCTTTTGCACAAGAAGGACGTAAATCGTTGCTGCGTGTTTACGTTGACAAACCAGGCGGAATTTTTATTGAGGATTGTGCAAAAATAACCCGTCATGTTAGTTCCATGTTAGATGTAGAGGATCCGATCGCAGGACGGTATACATTAGAAGTTTCATCCCCTGGTGTGGAGCGTTTTTTGTTTAAACCACTGCATTATCAGCGCGTTATTGGTGCAAAAATCAGACTTAAATTACATGTGCCACGAGATGGACGGCGCAATTTTTCCGGCATATTGGAAAGCGCAAATGATGAATCATTTAATTTAATGACAGATAATGGCATCATTTCACTGTCTTATCCTGAAATAGATAAAGCGAATGTGGAAGTTGAGTTTACAGAATTGAAAAAGAAGGGCGGCAAACATGAGCATGAGTAGTAAAGATATTTTACCCTTAATCGAATCACTGGCTAATGCCAAACGCATATCACAGCAAAATGTATTTGAGGCACTGGAAAGTGCGCTGGCTGCAACTACAAAAAAACGCTTTGAAGAAGAGAGTGTCGTCCGTGTTGAAATTAATCGAACAACAGGTAAAATAGTGAGTTTCCACTGTTTTACGGTTATTGAAGATGATTTGCAGCCAGATGCTGCTCAAATGCGGTTATCTGATGCCAGACAAATGGACGCTGCAGCCGAAGTTGGGGCTCACATAGAAGAGGCGCTGGGTCCGATTGAGTTTGGGCGTATTGACGCACAAACTGCAAAAGGTATTATTATTCAGGCAATGCGTGATGCGGAAAGACGGCAGGTTGTTAACCAATTTAAGTCAAAACTTTACACTATTATGACAGGTATTGTCAAAAAAGTGACACGCGAAATGGTGCTGCTAGATTTAGGTGATAACGTTGACGCAGTTCTTTATCGTGAAGATATGCTGCCTTCTGATATTCTACGTGTGAATGACAGAGTTCGCGTTTTTGTTTATGACGTCCATTATGAGCCTCGGGGGGCTCAAGTATTTGTTAGCCGCACGCATAACGATATGCTTGTTGAACTGTTCCGGCTTGAAGTGCCTGAAATTGGTGAAGAGGTTATTCAAATTAAAGCGGCTGCTCGCGATCCGGGAATACGTGCAAAAATTGCTGTTAAAACGAATGATGGCCGTATAGATCCCATTGGTGCCTGTGTCGGCATGAGGGGTTCGCGTGTTCAAGCTGTTTCTGGTGAGTTGGGTGGTGAGCGGATTGATATTGTGTTATGGGATGAAAGTCCGGCACAATTGGTTATCAATGCAATGGCTCCAGCCGAAGTAGAATCAATTGTTGTGGACGAAGAGTCCCATTCAATCGATGTGGCTGTCAAACAAGAGCATCTCTCTCAAGCAATTGGACGCAACGGACAAAATGTGAAATTGGCCAGTGAGTTAACGGGTTGGAACCTGAATGTGATGTCACTTGAAGATGCGCAAGCAAAATCGGTGCAGGAAACAGAGGTTTTATCCCAATTATTTGTTGATGAGTTAGGTGTGGATGAAGATTTTGCATCTATTTTGATTGAAGAAGGTTTTTCATCAATTGAAGAAATTGCTTATGTTCCTGTTTCTGAATTACTCTCGATTGAAGGATTTGATGAGGACTTAGCACATGAATTGCGTGATCGTGCTCAGGAAGTTTTGAAAGAGAGGCAAGCAGAAACACAGCAACAACCAGGTCATGAGCTCCTGAATATTGAAGGCATGACACCGGAGCTTGCTGCTAAATTAGTAGAACATGGTATTATGACCATGGAAGATTTAGCAGAACAGGCTGTTGATGATTTATTGGAAATTGAAGGTTTGGATGAGGAAACCGCCGCGAAGCTTATTATGACAGCGCGTGAGCCATGGTTTAATTAACTCTGGTATATACCCTCAAGATTGCATTTGCGGCTAGATGCGGTTGACTCGGGCCACCGGAATGTACACACAAGTACATGAGGATGACGAGACGTCAATCGCAACCACACAGCAGATTCAATATCGAGGGGTATATCTAAAACAACTTGAAAAAGGGGCCGTCAATCTTATGACCGACCAAAAAAACAGCGAACAAGATAAGACGCAATTGCACTTAAAAAGCTCGCCTGATGTAAAACCCAGCGCAGTTGCAGCCGCCCCAAAGAAATTGATGTTGAAGCGTAAAAGCGAATTTGAGCTTAAAATCGAAGGCCGTAAGACCGCTGTTAAAGTGGTGGTTAAGAAAAATCGTAGTTATGTTCAACCTACGACTGAAAAAGAAGAAACGGTATCGCCAGCGCTAGATGAGCAGCTTCTTGCAGAGGCTACTTATGAAGGAATGCCGGAACCTCCCGAAACAATGGTTACTGCTGCAGAGTCAGATGAACTCTTGCCAATCCACATTGAGACAGACACACCTATTCCAGAAGCTCTTATTCAGCATGAGGTTGTGCTTGAGATCGTAGGTGAGCCTATTGTTGCTAAAGAAAATCAGGAACTGGAAGTAGAGCAAGTAAAAACCGAGATTAAATCGGCCAAACCCAAAGTTATTCCGGCAAAAGATAAATCCATTCGGGCTACTGAGCGCGAAAAAGAAGAGCAGCGAAAAGCGGAACTTCGTAAGCCTAAAAAAGACGTTAAGCATGTAATTCTCTTGACAGAAGATGAGACAGATGAGAAGCCTGCTCGCTTTGTTCCCGATCGCCATGCCAGAGGAGGTCGCGAAGAACGTGGAGGAGTCCGTCACAAATCAGGCAGAAGTAAACAAACAACAGCATTGAAACAAGAGTTTGCAAAACCGACCTCACGTGTTGTGCACGATGTTCAAATTCCTGAAACAATCACAGTTGCTGAGCTAGCCTCACGAATGACAGTCAAGGCAGCCGAAGTGATACGCGCATTGATGAAATTAGGTGCTATGGCAACCATCAATCAGGTTATTGATCAGGAAACCGCTGCTATTATTGTTGAGGAGATGGGGCATAAAGCAACATTACTCAAAGAAAATCAGATTGAAGTCGATATTATTGAAGGCTCAGCCTCAACTGTCGAAGAAACGACACGCGCTCCTGTTGTGACTATTATGGGTCACGTTGATCATGGTAAGACTTCGTTGCTCGACTATATTCGTCGAACTCGTGTAACGAGTACTGAGGCTGGAGGAATTACTCAGCATATTGGTGCATACCATGTCGATACAGATCGCGGCATGATTACCTTTTTAGACACCCCTGGTCATGAAGCTTTTACGGCAATGCGTGCGCGTGGTGCAAAATGCACGGATATCGTGGTTCTTGTTGTTGCTGCAGACGATGGTGTGATGCCGCAAACACTGGAGGCCATTCAACATGCACGTGCAGCTGAAGTACCTATTGTGGTGGCAGTGAATAAAATTGATAAACCTGAAGCCGATCCGGAGCGCGTAAAAACTGAATTATCCAACCATAATGTCATATCCGAAGAGTGGGGTGGGGATGTCATGTTTGTCAGTATTTCTGCCAAAACAGGAGAGGGAATTGACGCATTGCTTGAGACAATTTTATTACAGGCAGAGGTTTTAGAATTAAAGGCACCTGCAACAGGTCCTGCACATGGTATTGTCATTGAGTCGCGTCTAGATAAAGGAAGAGGCCCCGTTGCCACTTTGTTGATACAGAGAGGAACATTGAACAAAGGCGATATTATCCTGACTGGCATACAGTTTGGCCGCGTTCGGGCTATGCTGAACGAAACTGGTAAATCTGTCGATTCTGCTGGACCTTCTATGCCTGTGGAGGTATTAGGCTTATCCGGTGCGCCGCTGGCAGGAGATGATATTATTGTTGTTCCTGATGAGCGAAAAGCACGCGAAGTGGCTTTATTTCGTCAAGGAAAATTTAGAGATGTTAAGCTGGCAAAACAGCAGGCAACTAAACTTGAGGATATCTTTACGCGCATGAGCGATGGGCAGGTGAATGCCCTCAATATCGTGTTAAAAGCGGATGTTCAGGGGTCTGCGGAAGCTTTACAAGATGCATTGCAACGACTTTCAACTTCTGAAGTTCAAGTTAAACTGATTGCAACAGGTGTTGGCGGTATTACTGAGTCGGATGTCAATCTGGCGATTGCTTCAAAGGCAATCATCATTGGATTTAACGTCAGAGCAGATGCATCGGCAAGACGCTTAGTTGAGTCGGAAAATATTGATCTACATTATTACAGTGTCATTTATGATGTCATTGATGAAGTCAAAAAAGCCTTGCAGGGTATGTTATCACCGGAAATGCGCGAACAGATTACTGGTTTGGCACAAGTTCGAGATGTGTTCCGTTCACCCAAGTTTGGTGCGGTAGCAGGTTGTATGGTGATTGAAGGTATTATCAAGCGACATAAACGTATTCGTGTATTACGTGATAATATTGTTATTTTTGAAGGTGAACTTGAATCACTACGTCGTTTTAAAGAAGATGTTAATGAGGTTCGTCAAGGCTTTGAGTGCGGAATTGCTGTCAAAAACTATAATGATGTCAAGGTTGGCGATCAGATTGAAGTTTTTGAGATCATTGCTGTTGCCAAGACATTGTAAAGAGAGAGCAGCGTGGTAAGAAATTTTTCAAGACTAGATCGCATAGGCGATGCAATGAAGCGTGAGCTCGCTGAACTCATTCAGCATCACGTTAATGACCCACGGGTTGGCATGGTTTCAGTGACTGACGTCAAAGTCAGCCGTGATTTAGCCCATGCTAAAGTTTTTGTGACTTTTATGCTGCCGGAAGATAAAATTCCTGCAGCAATTGAAGCACTCAATCATGCTGCAGGATATCTACGGTATCAATTGGCTCAACGTATTGAGCTGCGGGTAATGCCTGCTTTACGCTTTTACTATGATGATTCATCTGTGCGAGGCAGTCGTATTGCAACGTTGATTGATGAGGCTTTGCGCGATAAACCCTCATGAGCCAGGAATCAATTTATGGGATTGTTTTACTGAATAAATCCTCTGGAGCTAGCTCCAATCGGGCTTTACAACAAGTTAAGCGTCTTTTTCAAGCTAAAAAAGCAGGGCATACGGGAACGCTTGATCCCTTGGCTTGCGGTATGTTGCCAATTTGCTTAGGCGAAGCAACGAAGTTTTCGCATTTTTGGCTTGATGCCGATAAACGTTATGAAGCGGTGCTTCAACTGGGGCAGACTTCATCAACTGGCGATGCTGAAGGGACACTTAGCGAAAAGAAAACCATTCCGGTGCTGGATGCCAGTGCCATTGAAAAGCTCTTATCCTCATTTCGAGGCACGATTTCTCAAATTCCTCCTATGTATTCTGCCCTGAAGCACCAAGGCCGTCCTTTATATGAATGGGTGCGCAATGGTCATGTCATCGAGCGTGCTGCACGCACGATTACCATTCATCGCCTGACTCTGCTTGATTTTACGGAAGACACGATCAGATTGGATGTTCACTGTAGCAAAGGAACCTATATTCGCACCTTGGCCGAAGATATCGGCGAGCTGCTCGGTTGTGGTGCTTATTTGTCATCGCTTTATCGAATTAGTGTGTCACCCTTTGAATCCTCTCCTATGTATACTCTGACAGAGTTAATTGATTTACCACAAGATAAACTCCTTGAATTAGTGCTGCCTGTATCTGCTGCGCTCGCGCACGTACCTGTGAAAAATGTAGTCATATCAGAAGCTCAAGCTTTGTTGCAGGGGAAAAAGTTGTCATGTGAGGCAGGAGTTGAGCAAAAAGGGATTTATCAATTGCAGACAGACACAGGACAATTTATTGGTATTGGTGAAATCAATGATGATGGGGTGTTGTCGGCAAAGCGGATGTTAAGTTCTGAGTTGGTGGGGTTAGGCAGAATAGCATAGGATTTTTGAAAGATGGATAAAATTCGGATATCAATCACTGATCAATTAGCTAGCAGAATGAGATCAGTTATTTCTTCCAGGCAAAGCAATAAAATAATTATGCGTTTAATTGAAAAGGAGATTGAGAGACGCGAACGTCTTCTGTATGATTGTGCTGTGTCTGTAGAAAGAGATGAGGCATTGCGCACAGAGATGGAAGATTGGGATACAGACTTTGCGCGGCCGCAAGAGGTTGAATAATGAAGGAAATGATAAATACGATCAATAGGGATTTTGCTGGTTTTAATGCACTTGGTGCATTAGCTGAAAAAATAGGGCAAATTGATGTTGATTGTCTGGAGGCTGAGTAATTACAATTTTCGTAACTTCGCCAGAAGACTTTCTCTTAACTCTTTAGCAGGAGCGGATCTTTCTTCTAACACCAAATTTAAGCTTTCTATCAAAATCGCCTCATCTAGCATAGCGGGATCATTCACAATCTGATTTTTTAGTGACCAAGCAACGACCTCATGCCACCGCCATAAAGGAGAGGTATCGGAAAGCTTCATCACAGGATGAGGGAAGCGCGGACGGTTTCGGCGCAACCCTTTACTCCACAGCGAGACAGCTTGTTTTTTTAATTTTAAGCGTTTAGCTATTTCTGATTCTGATACCAAATTTTCAGGAGCAACACTGGTTACCTTTGCAGCAAGTGGCATGGTTTCAATTTGTTTGATAGCAGATAAAATGGCTAACTCCAAGGATTTTTCCTCGCGTATAAAATCAAGGTAAACCGTTCCATTTCGAAAGTTGATTAAAGCATCATCACAGCCAGCTTCAAACAAGCAATCCTCCAAGTCATCGGTGTTTTCATCGACACCACTTAACACTAATGTAAATTCATACTTTTTCATTTGCAAATACCTCTCTTTCTAATGAAGACAACCGACAACATGTCGCCTTATTTGTTTAGCATGTGTGGCATTATCACGCGGTGTTGACCAAATATACCCAAGATACTTCAAAATGCTAATTTCTGACTTGTTCTTTTACGCCAGAGTAATATTATAAAAACTTCACAATATGAATAACTATTGCTCGTTTTTATAATATTACCTGACATAAAATAACGGCGTCATAAACTTAGCATTTTGAAGTATCTTGGGTATAGACATACCGCAACCTTCACGCTCTTGATGAGGGCAAAGTAGGCGACCCCATGCATGAGCCGAGTTGCCAGTTTTTTTATACCGCCATCCTCTCTCTTCCGCGTACTGAATTGCGGCTTCTATTTCTTTACTAGGATGCCTTGGTCTATGTGCAGCCTGCATATTTTCCTCTCTTTAGTAATGATAATTGCTTTGTTGACGTTTGTCAACAAAATGTTATTGCCCGATATAAGCAAATCCAGGACTATCAATAATAACATAATTTATTTATACTTATGCTTGTAAAGTTTTTAAAGTATGAATTTTTTCTTTCTTAAAGTGTGTGTTACCATACGAGTGTTATTTTCAGTAAGAAGGTTTAGCTATGAATGACAAAGTCGCGACAACAACGAGTGCCCGCACCAAGTTCGAAATTTACTTCCCTTGGATTGTCTGCGGTGTAGGCGCTCTTTTTTATTGCTATGAGTATTTTCTGCGTGTAACACCGAGCGTCATGCAAACCCAACTCATGAGCAGCTTCAATATCGACAATGCACTCTTTGGTTCATTGGCCGCTTTTTATTATTACGCTTATACTCCCATGCAATTGCCCGTTGGGGTATTAATGGATAGATACGGCCCTCGCAAACTTTTGACTTTAGCCTGTTTACTCTGCGTCATTGGAACTTGTTTTTTTGGCACAAACAGTTACAGTGTCGCCGCATTTGGACGTTTTTTAGTTGGTATGGGTTCTGCTTTTGCCTTTGTAGGTGTGCTCAAACTTGCCACCATTTGGTTACCGCCACACCGATTTGCTATGGTGGCAGGGATGGTGACGGCGATGGGCATGTTTGGCCCCATGCTGGGTGATATTTCTCTGACGCCTCTGGTGGCAAAAATCGGTTGGCATCAAACCGTATTCATTACTGCTATCTTGGGAGTCATTCTGACCGTTATTTTGTGGGTTTTTATTCGAGATAAAAATACCTTGCCTAATCATCCTGAGATGAAAACATCCCATCGGGTAGAAAATTTTAAAGATTTATGGACGGGGCTTGCGCACATGTTACGCATCCGTCAAGTCTGGTTTTCTGGACTCATCGCAGGTTGTCTGTTTTTACCCATCTCCATTTTTGCCGAATTGTGGGGAATTCCTTATCTGGAGCAAGCGCAACATTTTCCTGACATGTACGCTGGTTTTGTTAACCCCCTGTTATTTTTGGGCTTTGCTATAGGCGGAACACTTTTTGGTTGGGTTTCAGACAGTATCGGAAGACGACGTGAGCCTATTATGGTTGGTGGAATATTAGCCTTTATTTCCGCGTGTTTGCTTTTTTATGTGCCACGATTGTCGTTCACGGAAATTTGTATTCTGTTATTTTTATTAGGTCTTTTTGCGGGCGTTGAGGTTATTACTTTTGCGCTGAGCCGTGAGTCAGTGGCTCATCGTTTTGCGGGTACCGCAGTTGCCATGACCAACTTTCTGACGATGTTAGGTGGAATGATTTTTCAGCCCGTTATTGGTACCTTATTGGATTTTCATGCGACAAATATCATGAAACATAGTGTAACGGCTTTGACCAATAGTGATTACCGTTTTGCTTTGACCGTTGTGCCAATTTGTCTTGCGGCTTCAGCTGTTTTAGCTTTCTTTGTGCACGAGCCAAGGCGTCATCAATGAAAATTATCAGAGGACTGCACAATTTACCCGTTTTTACACAGAAAACCGCGGTAAGTATTGGTAATTTTGATGGGTTGCATCTTGGGCATCAGCGCATTATTGAAATGATTACTCAAGTTGCCAAACAACAAAACCTGTTGACTGTGGTTATTTTATTTGAACCCCAGCCGCTTGAATTTTTCAACGCTGAATCTGCCCCAGCCCGCTTGACACCACTGCATGAAAAATTTAAATTACTGGCCGAGGCAGGGATAGATTACTTAGTTTGCCTCTATTTCAATCAAAAATTGTCACAGATGCCAGCATCAGTCTTTATTCAACAAATTCTTCTTGATCATTTAAAGGTGGCCTATTTGTTGGTTGGGCATGATTTTCGTTTCGGTTATCGTCGAGAAGGGGATTTTGATTTACTGAAAAACAAGGCTCAGAATGAGGGTTTTCAATTAGCCAATTGTCCCGCTGTTCAGTTTGACAATGTTCGAATTAGCAGTACGCGTGTACGTGACGCACTGCAACGAAGTGATTTTGCTGAGGCTGCGAGACTCTTGGGACGCTCTTACTCACTAGAGGGACACGTTAAATTTGGTGAACAACGGGGTCGCTTATTGGGTTTTCCTACCGCCAATCTTTTATTGAAACATGATAAGCTTATTTTGTCGGGTGTATTTGCGGTAGAAGTTGAAGCGGAGTCTTTCGGTTTTTACCGAGGGGTTGCGAATCTTGGAGTGAGACCCACTATAAATAGTGGACTAAGTTGCAGATTAGAGGTTTATTTATTTGATTTTAATGGTAATCTTTATGGTAAACGATTAAAAGTTATTTTTCGGGCTAAAATAAGAGACGAGCAACGATTTAGTAACGTTGAAGCATTAAAAAAACAAATTCAACAAGATGTTTTGGCGACTGAAACCTTTTTTCAAATGGGAAAATATGATGACTGACTATAAGAATACACTGAATTTACCAAACACTGACTTTCCAATGAAAGCGAGTCTTGCCGAGCGCGAACCCGCGCTTTTGGCACATTGGAAAACACTGGGCTTATATCAGCGCTTGCAAGAGCTGGGCAAAAATAGGCCGAAATTTGTATTGCATGATGGCCCTCCCTATGCGAATGGTGATTTGCACTTAGGTCACGTAGTCAACAAAGTGCTTAAAGATGTGATTACCAAATCCAAAACACTCAGTGGATTTTATGCGCCTTTTGTACCCGGTTGGGATTGCCATGGTTTGCCCATTGAATTAAATGTTGAAAAAAAGCTGGGGAAAGCTGGTCTGTATATCACCCCTAAAGCTTTTCGGGCTGCCTGTCGTGAATATGCAAAAGAGCAAGTTACAATACAATCAGCTTCATTCCAGCGTTTGGGAGTGATGGGCGATTGGGAAAATCCTTATTTAACAATGAATCCCTCATATGAAGCTAATGTCATTCGTGTTCTGGGCGAGCTTTTAAAGCAAAATCATCTTGAGAGACGCTATAAACCTGTTCATTGGTGTACCGCTTGTGAATCCGCCCTGGCTGAAGCTGAGGTAGAATATATTGATAAAGAGTCGCCAGCTATTGATGTTAAATTCAAGGTTATTGATCCTTCTGCCTTGCTGGCACGTTGTGACCATCTGGTTGAGGCGCATGTGGCGCATGAAATCGATGTTGTTATCTGGACAACTACCCCCTGGACATTACCTGCCAACCAAGCGGTTGCGGTGAATCGGGATTTAAATTATGTTTTGTTTTCCTGTCAGGTTACAGGTGAGTTTTGTACCTTGCTGATAGCAGAGGATTTGTTAATCAACTTTACTCAGAGGGTAGATGCAACCGATATTGTTGAAATTGCTCATGTAAAAGGATACAAGCTTGAGTTTTTAGAGTTACAGCATCCTTTTTGTCATCGTCATGTTCCGATTGTCATGGGTGATCATGTCACTATCGAAACTGGTACGGGTTGTGTGCATATTGCACCCGCTCATGGTCAGGAGGATTATGAGGTTGGACTCAAATATGACTTACCCGTTGACCATGAAGTGATGGCTGATGGACACTTTCAGCCAGAGGCATCCATCGTGGGCGGTATGTATGTTTTTGATGCCAATAAAGCTATCATGGAAATTCTCACAATCCAAAATACGCTGTTGCATACTGGATACGTTAAACACAGTTATCCTCATTGTTGGCGACATAAAAAGCCCCTCATTTTCCGAGGTACGCCCCAATGGTTTGTGAGTATGGATAAGAATCATCTGCGTGAGATGACACTGAGTGAAATTAAAAAGGTGAAGTGGATGCCTGAGTGGGGTGAGGCGCGAATTCGGGATATGGTGGCAAAGCGCCCAGATTGGTGTATTTCAAGACAGCGGAACTGGGGCGTGCCGATTCCATTTTTTATTCATAAAGATACCAATGAGTTGCATCCTGACAGTGCAGATATCCTTGAAAAAGTGGCTAAATTAGTTGAAATAAATGGTGTGGATGTCTGGTTTGAGCTAGAACCAAAAACATTGTTAGGCAGCAGTGCAGTGGATTATTTGAAGTTGACAGATACGCTTGATGTTTGGTTTGATTCGGGTTCAAGCTTTGCTTGTGTATTGAAGCAACGACCGGAGCTAGCTTTTCCGGCTGATATGTATGCTGAAGGTTCGGATCAATATCGAGGTTGGTTTCATACTTCATTGCTTGCGTCTGTCGCCACAACGGGACGCGCTCCGTATAAGCAAGTGCTGACCCATGGCTTTACAGTTGATGCCCAAGGCCGCAAAATGTCTAAGTCACTTGGCAATGTCATCTCTCCTGACAAAATTATCAAGACATTGGGGGCGGATATTTTGCGATTGTGGGTTGCTTCCACAGATTATCGAGGTGAAATCAGCGTTTCTGATGATCTTTTCAATCGCACAGCGGATATTTACCGCCGTATTCGTAATACTGCGCGCTTTTTATTGGCGAATTTGGTGGGATTTGATCCGACAAAAGATGTAGTCTCATCTGATAAATTGTTAAGTCTTGATGCCTGGGCAGTGACCCGTGCCTTTCATGTGCAAAAAGAAGTGATTCAGGCTTATGATGATTATCAATTTCATCATGTTTGCCAGAAGATTCATCACTTTTGCAGTGTTGATATGGGGAGTTTTTATCTCGATATTATCAAAGACAGACAATACACAACGCAGCCAGATAGCCTGGCCAGACGTTCTGCGCAGACAGCGATGTATCATATTGTTCAAGGGTTGGTACGTTGGCTGGCACCGATTTTAAGTTTTACGGCCGAAGAAATTTGGCGTCATATTCCTCAGCAACAAGGTGACAGTGTCTTTTTTGATGCTTGGTATTTGGGATTAGATGGTACAAGCGATAGTACAGAGATGGGTCAAGCTTATTGGCATGAAGTTACCCGAATTCGAGATACCGTCAATAAGCAGCTTGAAATTGCCCGTAATGACCGCACCATTGGTTCTGGGTTGGAAGCTGATGTCACACTCTATTGCAATCAAGGTATTTTTGATTTGCTGTCTAAACTGGGCGATGAATTAAGATTTGTATTGATTACTTCAACCGCAGAATTGCAGCGAAGTGATACAACGCCTACTGATGCGATTGCTACTGAGATTCCAGGACTTTGTGTGAAGGTTAAAGCGTCGCTCTATACTAAATGTGGGCGTTGTTGGCATCGAAAGGAGTCGGTAGGGCAATCTGCCAGTCATCCAGAGCTTTGTTCGCGATGTATTGAGAATGTGGAGGGACAGGGCGAGAAAAGGTGCTTTGCATAAATGGATAATGACATAAAAGAATGGCACACTCAAAACACTAAATGGTTGCTGGTATCTGCACTGGTCATTTTTTTGGATCAAAGTGTTAAGTGGATTGTCCGAAAAACGCTTTTTTCCTTCGCACCACTTAAGATTTTACCTTGGTTAAATTTTAAATTGGCATTTAATACCGGTATGGCATATGGTTTTTTAAGTGATAATGGTAATGCAGGAAAATGGTTGTTAATTGGAATAGCTGTTTTGATTTCCGGTTATTTGTGGATTTGGATTTTTCAATCCGAACCTTATAAAAAACTATTATTATTTGCACTGAGTTTAATTTTAGGTGGGGCACTCAGTAATATGTTTGATCGGATTTGGATGGGGTATGTAACAGATTTTATTGATTTTCATATTAATACCTGGCATTTTGCTACCTTTAATCTAGCTGATTCAGCGATTTCTATCGGTGCAGTAATACTGATTTTTTTATTAGTTTTTAAACGGGAAATTTAATGACCTCTCTACTAATTCTTCCTAACTCAATTGTTATTTTACACATTAATATGAAGCTGGCAGATGATTCTGTCGCTGATAGTACCCGCACGGGGCACCAACCTGCAAAAATTGTACTCGGCAGTGGAGATGTTACCCCTGCTTTTGAATATGAGTTAATTGGTATGCATGTAGGGGATAAAAAAAAGTTTACCCTGCCACCACAAGATGCATTTGGTTTTCCTAATCCTGCAAATTTTCACACTATGCCTCTCAGTCGCTTTGACAAAAATATCAAAATGGAAATAGGCAGTATTATTGAGTTTGATCAATTAAGCGGGCAGCCTTTGCTCGGTATTGTTCGTGAGATTAAAGATGATGGGGTTTTACTCGATTTTAATCATCCGCTTTGCGGACAGAGCGTCACATTTGAAGTTGAAATTATTCAGGTGATTTAGCGTCCATTGATAAAGTGATGTAAAAGTGTTACACTGTTCAAAGAGTAAATGTTAATGGAGGCAGGTATCATGATAACAAAGAACCCAAGAATCAATGTGACTTTTGAAGAGGCGACCGCAAACGTGCTGTCTCAGTTAGCTCATCAAGAGCATCAGTCTGTAGCAAGTTTAGTCCGTGAACTAACACTGGAAGCTTTAGAAATGCGAGAGGATTTTTATTTATCCCAAGTCGCTGAAAAACTCGATAAAGAAGGAGTAAAAACCTATACGCATGATGAGGCATGGAATGATGAAGCATGAGCGTTAATTACCAAGTTAGGTACCAGGAAGAAGTTACTCGCAATCACATTCCTGCACTACCTTCAAGCGCAAAAGCTCTTATCAAACGCGCTATTGAGGAGCGTTTGATGATTGATCCCATTGGCTTTGGTAAACCTTTACGTTATAGCTTAAAGGGACATAGACGCTTAAGGGTCAGCGATTACCGTATTGTTTATCGAGTTGAACCAGAAATTAAAACAGTTATTATCATTGCCATTAAGCATCGGAAGGATGTATATACGCCCTAATACTTCGGCATTGTCTTATCAATCTCATTTATCCAGCCCATGATACCGCCTTGTAAATTAGCGACATGAGTAAAGCCCGCTGCAGCCATCATTTCAGCGGCGCGTTGACTACGTCCGCCCAGTTTACAATGAACTACATAGTGTTTGTTTTTATCAAGTTCGTTGAGTTTTTGAGGTAAAGTGCCAAGAGGGATAAGTGCGCCGCCTAAGTTACAGATTGCAAACTCATCCGGTTCACGGACATCAAGTAAAACAAAATCAGCTTTTTCATCGCGCAGTTTTTTTAATTCCTGAGGGGTGACGATTTCAACGTTCATCGTGTATGATTCCTTATGATTAATAACTATACTCAACACACATGAGTTTTCGGTTTTCTAACTTGCTATTTTACGCCAGAAGAAACGATTAAAACTGCACAATATGAATAACTATTGCTGGTTTTA
>JABEVJ010000004.1 GCA_013043985.1 Legionellales bacterium
AATGGCCGTACGCTTATCGCTTGCTCTGAATTCAGAAGCAAAATTGTGGCTAAATCTTCAACGTGATTATGACTTATGGTTGCTCGATAAAAAACACGCACAGTTTCACGTTAAACCAATACACTTGGCTCACGCGTCTTAACTTTTAGGCTATATAATTATAAAAATCTTGTTTACTCTTTAAAATTGTAGCCAACATATACAACCCCTTCTCAGTAAAGGCCGCTGGCAATTTGACCTTTCCACCACCTAGAGGAGGTGAAGTCGCAAATTGCGACTTCACCGGAAGCCACTCATCTTGCGTAAGTTCAATTAAATAGCCCTGCGGGAATTTTTCTGGATTCCGACTAACAGCTTCATTTATCCGCTTAGTTTCAACACCATAAAGTGCAGCAACATCGCTATCTAAGATCACTTTTTGACCTCTGATCTCAATAACTTTATCCAAAACATTTTCATATTTGATGATATTCATTGTTCTTTCCTGAGCAACCTCCATAACAGCACCAGAAAAACGAGGAGACCCATCCTCTTGCAATTTTTTTGACTTAGCAAGTTTACTGGACACTCTGTTTTTGCAATCAGAGTGCAATATTATAATAAATATTTAATTCATACAATAATATTTTTCAACAACGCACTAATCTCTTCCGCCGCCACCTCGCCTGCGTTTTGTTTTAATGTTTGGTGAATCTCGAGAAAGGTTTTTGCTACTGGAATAAAAGAGGCGGGCTGAGTTAGTTGATAAAGAACCAAACGTGCTAAATTAGTCTCATGCACATCGTCTTGCAAAAATTCCGGGACTAAACGCTTATCTGCCAACAAATTCGGTAAAGCCATATAACGAAATTTAACTAAAAATTTGGCGACAAAAAATGTCAGTGCTGAGATGCGATAGGCGACAATCATATTGCGTTTATATAACATTGCCTCCAGCGTTGCTGTTCCAGATACCGTTAATACCGTGTCCGCAGCGCTTAAAGCCAAGCCAGAATTCTGTAGCACGATTTTAATTGGTAACTCAGGCGCAATCGTTTGCCATAAATGTTCAAATTGCTTTGCTCGTGCCTGATTCGCCATCGGTGCAACAAACTGCAAACTCGGTAATTGTGCCATACACGCTTTCGCAGTCCGTAAAAAAATCGGAGCATGACGTGCAACCTCACCTTCCCGACTCCCTGCCAAAAGTGCTAATACGGGTACATCATGCGACAGTCCCAACTCATCTCTTGCAGCACCACGGTCAGGCTCAAGCGGAATAACATCCGCCAACGCATGGCCAACACAACGCGCCGGAATATCATGTTGCTGGTAAAATTTTGCTTCAAATGGAAAAAGCGTCAACATTAAATCAACTGTCTGGGCAATGGTTTTCACCCGTTTTTGACGCCAAGCCCAAACTGAAGGACTGACATAATGAACAACTTTAATGCCAGTTGATTGAATTTTTTTGGCTATGCGTAAATTGGTGTCTGGCGCATCAATGCCAATATAAACAGTGGGGGGATTTTTTTTAAGATAACGAACTAATCGCCTATGCACACTTAAAATAGACGGGAGATGCCGCAGTACTTCAAACAAGCCCATCACCGACAAGGTTTCCATGGGAAACAAACTCCGGCAGCCAGCCGCTTGCATCCGTGCGCCTGCAATGCCCTCAAAAACAGCATCAGGATAACACTTTTTAAGTGCCTGAATTAAATCAGCCCCCAAAATATCACCTGATGCTTCACCTGCAACAATACAAAATCTCACTCTGAATCTTCCATCGCCTCTACAGTACGCCGCGTTTCACGAGCAATACCGCGCTCAGAGGATTGAATCCCTCGAATCAAAAGTTCTACTTCCGGGCACTCTCTTTTCAATGCGTCCAAAGCTTGAATAACCTCGTCAAGAACCAGACTTTTACGGAAAATAATTTTATAGGCTTTTCGTAAATTCATAATCACTTGTGGACTGTAGCCTCGACGCTGAAGTCCAACAATATTCAAACCATAAGGTTCCGCAGGATCGCCTGACACCAACAAATAAGGCAAGACGTCTTTCACCACCATCGACCCGCCAGCAACAAAACTGTGTGCGCCTAATCGGGTAAATTGATGTACGGCTGTAAACCCTGCCAAATTAACAAAATCTTCAATTGCGACATGACCCGAAAGTGAAGCGTTATTAGCAAAGATATTATTGTTACCAATAACGCAATCGTGAGCAATGTGGACATAAGCCATAAAAAGGTTATTATCCCCAATTTTGGTTATCCCACCCCCTACTTTTGTGCCGCGATTAATCGTCACAAACTCCCTGACGGTATTATTATCACCCATTTCAAGTGTTGCATGTTCACCATGAAACTTTAGATCCTGAGGATCTTCCCCAATTGAAGTAAACTGAAATATTTTAGTATTTTTACCCAGTTTTGTTGGACCTTTAATCACCACATGCGAGCCAATCTGGCTGCCTTCCCCAATTTCAACACCGGCTCCAATAATAGTCCATGGACCAATACTGACATTAACACCTAATTTAACATTTTCATCTATTATAGCTGTTGGATGTATCACGATTTCGTACCTTTTTTTACACTCATTAACGTTGCCGAACAGACAACTTCGCCATCTACGGTCGCAATAGCCTCGGCTTTTATCACATCGCGACGTATTTTTAAAATTTTCACTTCCATACGTAACTGATCTCCGGGTTCAACAACACGTTTAAAGCGAGCATTATCAATCGCAGCAAAATAATAAATTTCATCACTGGTTGGCTCACCGCCCGTTGATAAAAAAGCTAAAATTCCTGCCGTTTGCGCCATTGCCTCTAAAATAAGAACGCCTGGCATAACGGGTCGCTGCGGAAAATGGCCTGCAAAAAAATGCTCATTAATAGTTACATTTTTTATCGCCGTGATGCTTTCATGTAATTTATAATCCAGCACGCGATCAACCAATAAAAAAGGATATCTGTGCGGCAAAAGTTGCATCACTTCTTGAATATTCAATATTGTCATGAAGGTTTTTCCTCATCTTGCTTTGCTAAAACACGTTCAACTTGAATCAAACGGCGAGCTAAATTATCAAGTTGTAAAAATCGAGCAATATTTTTTTTCCACGTTTTGAAGGAGCCCGCGGGAATACCCGATGAATAAATACCTGGCTCCGTAATGGATTGTGCAACACTCGACATCGCCGTTATAACGACCTGATCGGTAATTTCAATATGCCCAGCAAAACCTACCATACCAGCAATCCGACAGTACTTCCCTATTTTTGTGCTGCCTGAAATTCCTGTACCCGCGGCAATAACCGTGTGATCACCAATTTGCACATTATGTCCTATTTGAATTTGATTGTCCATTTTTACACCATTGCCAATTACCGTGTCCGTCAATGCACCACGATCAATTGTCGTATTCGCACCGATTTCGACATCATTACCCACAATGACACAGCCAATTTGCGGTATTTTATGCCATCGACCTTGATTAAAAGCAAAACCAAAGCCATCCGAACCCAGAACGGCACCGCTGTGAATAATAGTGCGTGAGCCAATACACGTTGCATGGTATATCGTCACATTAGGCCAAAACCAGCAATCATCACCAATCACAACCTTGTCATTGATCACGCAGCCAGGCTGAATAACCGAGTTTTTGCCTATTTTTACACTATTACCTATGACAACATTGGCACCAATAGAAGCACTTGGGTCAATCTCACAGTGCTCTCCAATCACAGCTTGCGGATGAATACCTGGCTTACTGATTGGTTTCTCTTCAAACAAAGCGGCAGTTTTTGCATAGGCAAGGTAGGGATCAGCAACGATCAAGACTGGACAGGAACTTTTGGGAGCCATCTCCGCAGACAAAATCACTGCAGAAGCCTGTGTTTCGGCTAAAAATTGGCGATATTTTGAGTTATCAAGAAAACTGATCTCTCCAGGTTTTGCTGTCTGTAATGAAGCAATACCAACAATTTCGGTTTTGGTATCACCTTGCACTTGGGCAGAAAGCAGCTCAGCAAGCTCCGCCAAAGTATATTTTTTGTTATTTTTCATAAAATAAACTCTTAAATACGTTTTATTTCATCCTATATATTCGCTGTCACGTAATGTAGAATAGTGACAAATATAGGACAACGAAGACGTCATTGCGAGGAAGCGCAGCGACGAAGCAATCCAGTAGAAAGAGCGTAAAATCAAGGACTTGACGCTTATGAGCACTCTGGATTGCTTCGTCGCTGCGCTTCCTCGCAATGACGAGCGTTTTTCAATATTTGTTGCCATTTCCACATTACGCGACAGCGACTATATATACTATATATATAACATACGCCCCGCCTTGCTTAATCCTTAATTGCATCAATAACTTGTTGGGTAATATCAATGCGAGGGCTACTATAAGCAACGGAATTTTTTTGCAAAATAAGATCATAATGACCTTTAGTTGCAATTTGCTGTACAATTTTGTCAACGTGACTTAAAACTTGCTGCATTGCCTGCTGCTGAGCTGCTCGCAGATCTTGCATATAGTTATCCTGCATTTGCTGCAAATCACGACCTTCTGAACTAATCTTGCTTTGTAATGCTTGCGCATCACTTACGCTAATTACGCTGCTGTCTCGTTTCAATTTATCTTGATCTTGCTGTAACACTTTTTGTGCATCAAGAATTTTTTGCTGACGAGGTTTAAACTGTTTCTTTAACTGTTCTCCGGCCGCTTTCGCTTCTGTGCTGTGCTGCAATACTACACTTAAATCAATGACACCAACCGTAATGCCCGAATTTGCTGCTGCCGTTGGCGTTGATTCAGCATGTGCAACTGTCAAAGCACCCATTAACATCGTTGCACTCAATGCAACAACTAGCTTCTTCATTATTGCCATTTTTCACTCCTTAAGTTTAAATTTAAAGACCCAGATAGAGAGTGCCTCGCCAAATTTCATTTTTAGGCTAGGCGCAAGCGAGAGAGGCGAGGGAGTGTATATCGAATACATGACCGATGCCGAGCGAGCTTGCAACAACGCCTAAAATTGAAATTTGACGAGGCATTAGAATGAGGTTCCCACAGTAAACTGCATAGGCTCTTTATGATCCACTGGCTGTGGATTAAGCGGATAAGCCAAACTGAGCACCAAGGGGCCGATTGGCGAGCGCCATTCGCCTTGTACACCTACAGAATAACGCATGGGACCTGAGCCTGTCGTCGTCTGAACATCACTCGTATTATACACATTACCAAAATCAAGGAAAGTAGTTAACCTAAAGGTATCAGGGCTAATTCCTGTCGGAATAACCAAACCAACCGTGCCATCAGCAAGAGCATTGCCACCATAGGTATCACCATTAGAGTCTTGCGGGCCGATTGAATAACCTTCATAGCCTCTCACGGCACCTGTTACACCAATCCCCCCCGCATAATAGTTGTTGTAAAAAGGAAGAGCCTGGGTTCCAAATAGCCCGCCGCCATAACCTAACTCACCTCGTAAGGACAAAATAAATCCATAGGTAATGGGTACGTAGACATGGGCAAGGTAGTTAGCTTTATAATAACTTTGTTCTTCACCACCGCCTGGCAGCCCTAATTGCAGATTAACTGTTTGTCCAAACCCTCTCGTTGGAAAAATACCCCGGTCAAAGTTAACATGAGTCCATCCTCCATTTAGCAAAATATTGTTAAATGTCTCGGAATCAGTTTCAGGAATCGGATTTGGTGGAGGAAGAGTATTGGTACCATTAAAAAAGTTAATCAGCTCTTGAGAAGGATCATCACCTAATTCAATCCGTGATATTTGATATCCCATGCCATAAGACAAGCTATCGGTTTCAGACACCGGGACTGAAAAATTTACGTTTGCACCATACTGATCCATCGCATAGGTGGAAATATCAACATTATTATTATCCGTATTGGTCGTCATAGCATAAAAATTGAAACCACGTCCAATACCATTGTCGGTATAATAGGGATTAAAATAGCTAACACTGTAATAACGCTGAAAGTCAGATGTATTAAAATTAATTCCAAGATTTTTACCTGACCCAAAAAAATTGGGCTGGTTGTAACCTGCATTCAACAGTAAACCATCTGTGTCCGAATATCCGACACCCGCCGTCAAAGTTGCTGATGGCGCTTCGGTCACATTCACATTTAAATCAACCTGATCCTCGCTTCCCTCAACTGGCACAGTGCTTACTTTAACATTTTTGAAATAACCCAGCATATTCAAACGACGTTCAGACTCTTTAATGCTGGTAGTTGAGACCAGCGCGCCTTCCGACTGACGCATTTCACGGCGTAAAACTTGATCTTCAGTCTTAGTATTACCCACAAAGTTAATTTCTCGTACATAGACCTTTTTACCTGGATCAATCATATAATTGACCATAACCTGGTGATTGACTTCATCAATTTGTGGAACAGGCTGAATTTTCGACAGCGCATAACCATGCTCGCCATAAAAAGTCGTTAACGCATTCGCATTATTAGTCACAACTTGTCTTGAAAATGTTTCTCCAGCATGAAAGGTAATTAATTTAGTCAGGTCAGTCATTGGAAAAAGCAGGTTTCCCTCTAATTTATAGCCACTAAATGTGTATTTAGGCCCCTCCGTGACATGAATTACAATATACACATATTTTTTATCTGGAGTCATCGTGACTTCGGATGAGTCAACTTTAAATTGAATATACCCTTTATTCATGTAGAACGATTTCAATGCCTCTAGGTCACCATCCAGTTTCTCTTTCGAATATTGATCAGTTTTCTTAAAACCAGAAATCCACCCGCTTGTTTGTAATTTAAAATTTTTCAGCAATGCTTTTTCTTTAAAAGCCTGGTTACCAATAATCTGAATTTTTTTGATAACTGCGGCAGCACCTTCGTCAATGGTAATTTGCAAATCAACGCGGTTATTCGTTGTTGGGGTCGCTTTGATCTGGACTTTGGCGTTGTAATTACCCTGCTGATAATACTGCCGTTCCAGTGACAGTCTGACATTATCAACAACCGACTGGTCGTAAACCTGACCTGAGGCAATGCCAAATCCTGACAACGCTTTTGTCAAATCTTTCGTGGCAATCATCTTATTGCCAGTTATCTTGAGATTGCCAATTGTGGGTCGCTCTTCTACAGTCACAATCAGTGTGCTACCTTCCTGAGAGAGTGAAATAGAGCTAAAAAAACCAGTTTGATAAAGGGCACTGATAATCTTGCCTGTATCCTCTGTATTGAGTGTATCACCCACTTGAATTGGCAAGTAGTTCAGGACGGTGCCTTGCGAAACTCGTTGCAAACCATTAACTTGTATTTTCTGTATGACAAATGTAGACGCCCATACCGGGCTAACCATCGACGACACCAGGATAGCAGCTAGGGCAATTCGCTTGAATGATCGAATCATTTTAAATTCCATTATTTTCTTATACTCAAAACAAATGAGAACAAATTAAACAGAGTAGTAAAAGTAGTGAATGCGCATAATATCGTTGTCTTGGTCTAAAGTCATTACCTAAGTAGAAAAATTTTTCACTTGTTGCATGTACCAGCTTCAATGCAGCTGCCGCTGACAGTCCAAAACATCATATTAGTTGAAGCGTTATAATGAGGAGTCAGAATATAGCTATAGTTACCCGAATACGAATTACCGACTGCAGTAATAACGCCGTCTTGAATAGACAAAGCGGAAACCTTCCCCGCCGATGTTTTCTTACTCTGACAGCCAACAACGGTTCCTAAAAATTCAGCGCAAGCAACAACGGGATCCTGCATCGTTTGACCAGCGTCGATAACTACCCCAAATGCCGCGCGTTTGGCATTGAAAATATAAGCTGGAACAGCGATTAATATCAGGAAACTCAGAATAAATGTCATGATAATAACCTCAACTGAGGAAAATCCATGTTGCTGCAATGGTAAGAACTCCAAAATTAAAGCCTGGCGAAGCTTACCACTAAAAACAACAAGATTACAGCCCACATTCTGCATTTGAGTCTTTTTGTCAAAAACTTAAAATTGTGCCCGCACGCAGTATATCATATACTTCTTGCTGGATCTTTTAACTGGAATATAGTGACGATGTCGGACAGCAAAATTTTTGCCCAAAAACCCTATTTTGTCTATTTTGTAGCAACCATTGGGGCGCTGGGTGGCCTCTTGTTTGGATTTGATACAGGGGTCATTGCAGGTGCCCTGCTTTTCATTCAAAAAACATTTTATCTAACAACTTTTTTAAAAGAAATTATTGTCAGTAGTGTTGTGGTCGGCGCACTCTTAAGCTCGTTACTGAGTGGTAAACTTGCTGATTATTTCGGGCGTCGCTTCATGCTGATGTTTGCAGCCATCGCTTTTATTATTGGCACTTTATTGGCAACTTTTGCATTTAATCCTGCCTGTCTCATTCTGGGAAGGCTTGTTATTGGACTCGCAATTGGTATTTCCTCTTATACAGTACCCTTATTTATTTCAGAAATGGCACCTGCCAAACATCGAGGGGCATTGGTGCTGCTCAATGCCATTACCATTACCAGCGGACAAGCCGCTGCTTTTTTGGTTGATTACTATTTCTCTGATACGGGAGCATGGCGCTATATGTTTGCTGTTGGCTTGATTCCAGCCACTCTGCTTTTCATCGGTATGCTTTATTCGCCCAGTACACCTCGCTGGTTAGTGCTAAAAGGCGCAACCGATAAAGCTCGTGAAACTCTGCAGCGAATTCGGGCAAATCATAATGTGGAAGAGGAACTACAAGCAATTCGGGAAAGTTTTTCTTTAAAAAAAGCGCATTGGGGGTTTTTATTTTCACGTTATCTTCGCCCAGTATTGCTTATCGGTCTTGGCCTAGGCATTTTACAACAGGGTGTAGGCATTAATACTGTAATGTATTATGGCCCTACTATTTTCAAACAAGCGGGTTTTGAACAGGCTTCTTCACAAATTCTAGCGACATTTGGTATGGGCTTGGTGAATACTATCATGAGCATTTTAGCTGTTTTTATCGTGGATAAAATTGGACGCCGCAAATTACTTTTAATCGGCTCAGCCATGGCAGGGATTGGTCTGCTTTTTGTAGGTTACCATTTTCATCTACAAGAAGAAACCAGCTGGTTACGATGGTTTGCTTTGGGTGGTCTGATTTTTTATATCGCTGGCTATTGTCTCAGCGTAGGTTCTTTGTTTTGGCTGATTATTGCTGAAATTTATCCGCTCAGTATCAGAGGCCAGGCCATGAGTTTTGTCACCGCAGTGCAGTGGGGTGCAAACTTTCTCGTCACCATTTCTTTTCTTACTATTATTCAGGCGATTGGTGCGGCTTATACCCTCTGGTTATATGCGGTCATGTGCGTGATATGTTTTCTGTTTGCCTACTTCTTTGTTCCTGAAACCTGCGGTGTTTCTTTGGAAACAATTGAAAAAAATCTTGCCCTGGACAAGCCTGCCCGTGAATTGGGACAGCCACTGAATCAGGACTCACCCTGTGGGCTTGAGGTAACAAGATAAATGGAAAGTATAACGCCTGAGTTGCTTTTTTGGCACTACCTTGAAGATGAACCACGCAGCATTCAAGAAAAACTGTCTAATAGCGAACTTGGGCCTTATTTGTTTTTTCGCCGTAGTAAAAGCGCCATTCAAGCCCGGCTTGCCGAATTGTTCCCGCATGACCATGTTCCAAGAACCTTGCTGCACGGCAGCCCACATATCGATAATTACATTAAAACCATCGATGGCTTTGGGATGATAGATTTCGATCGTTCCTACATTGGCCCTTATATCTGGGACATCGTTTGCAGTTTGCTCGCTATTAATTTGCGTAATCCTGCCAGACATCACCGCCCTATCTCCAGCCAAGTTTCAGAAGTCTATTTTGAGTGTTACAGGCACCATTTCCAGCATCCCGAACAAGCTTACCTGCCTTATGAGCCGCTTGAAAATATTATTCTTGAAACATGGGAAACCAATATTGAGCTTTATTTATCAGGTCATCATAAATGGGCAAAAAAATTGAATAACGCCCCTGTTCGGCTCAATGATCCTATAGCCAAAGCATTGCTGGCAGCATACTCAGAGCATTTACCTAAGCCAAATCCTTTGAAAAATTATCAACTAATACAGCTTGCACGTACAGCGGGTTCTTTTGGGCGCCGCCGCTATTTGTGTTTGCTGGAAAATCAACTTCAGAACGCCGAGCCGATTCTTCTTGATATAAAAGAAACTAAAAACTATCTCCAATCCGATTGGCCTCACAACAAGTGGTATGACACACCTTACTTCCAACAAGGACAACGCATGGTGCAAGCAGCGATGCTCTATGCGCCTGCCTGCGTTCAACTGGAAAGTTACGCCACCGTCAATGGACTGCAATATTGGGGACGAAAAATCCCTACGCTTAACCGCAAACCAGCCAAACTGTTTAGCAAATCGGATCAAATCGCCTTTGCCCGATCGGCAGCCAGCCAGCTTGCTCGCGGGCATCGCCTCGGGATACAGCAAGACAAGCCAAAAGTCTTATTGACTCATTTTGAAGCGCATTTTGCCAGGCTAGTTGCGATCAGTGAAAAAATTCAAGCTGAGTTATTAGCTGTCCGGAATGACTGTATTAAAAGTTAATTCTGCACTGTAACCCGAGTCCTTATCCCATTGCTCCCAGAGTTGTAATGGTAAATTTTCTTCATTTGGTTGCGATACAGAAATATTCTCTAATTTTTCTTTGAGCTCTTTTATTAACAAAATTCGCTGAGAAACATTTGTTTTTTGTTTTTCGAGGCTAATTCGATAAGCGGCTATTTTTGCATCATCGTCAGTTGGTTTTTGTTCATCACTGACTTCAGGTTGAAAAAATTCATACATGGATAAATTCTCTTATTATTATTTGATTTTTTATGCATTTATTAAAACGTCCAATTTTCACGCTCCATAAACTCCTCTAGATTACAACAATCAATATTAAAATGCTCACACACATTTGGTAATTTTGCACTATGCTCTTTGAATATTTCTTGAGTTACCAAAGCTCTTTTTGTTATGCTCGCTTTTGCGACCAGGAATGGATCAGCACATCGACCACCTTTGAGAATTTTTTTCGTCTCAACCATTGTTTTAAAATGGCCCTTTTTTACTTTATACATGTCTTGCATAAATAATGCTTCTTGTACTCCTGGAGCCAAAAATATCTCTCGGTTAGCTTTTATCCAAGGCTCTAATTCCTCATTTGTAGGCCTTGTTTCAATTTCATGAAACGACTCTAAAACTGAAATTATTTTACCGTCAGAAATCGTTCTATCAATGTTTTTCCATAATGAAGGAAATCGTTTAGGGTAAAATTTGAACAGCTCAATAAAAGACGATGTGTCAAATACATACATTATAAACCTCGTCTTTTTTCAAAGATATGCTCCATTTCCTTGAATGCTTTTGGTTTTATATCCAAATACTCCGAAGCCTCAAGATTATTTATTTTACCTTCAAAATATTTTTCAAACACCAATGTCGTGTAAGGTTTTCCCAAATATGCAAATTTTGTATAATGATAATTACCACCAGATTCTTTATGTTTTTTGTTTTCTTTATAAGAATTTATCTTCCACTCTTTAATTTTGCTAAAGAAAAAATCTTTTGTAACTTTGCCTAAAAAAAACATTTTTCGAAGTATTACCTCTCTGCTAACTTTATATTTTTGTGACAAACTTCCAATTAATTCTTCAGTAATATGATGAATAGACTCTAATTCTGCATTCGGAACTAAAAAATTGGCAGCAAATAAATCGCAGTTTAATTCTGAATTATCTGAATTATAGTCTTCAACTGATAGATAGTTTTTATCATCGACGTCCAGATAATCTTGTTTTAACAGCAAATGCCCCAACTCATGAAATATGG
>JABEVJ010000324.1 GCA_013043985.1 Legionellales bacterium
CGGTCATTTCACTACCCCGTATTACGCTCTTTTCATGAGGTACCCATTTATGTGCTTTTATAAAATGCATCAAATATTCAATAAATGTGCATTTTTCTCACTAATACGGGCTACACATCTTTTGAACACAATACGCGACAGAGACTATATACTCCTACTTTACTACCGCCCGCCTACTATGCTAGGGTATGTATACTATACATCAAAATATCAAAGTATTAAAAGGCTTGACGATGCAACAACCTGAATTATCTGAAAAATTAAATGGTAAAGGTTATATCCCCGCTTCATTAAATCTACCGGAAATTACGGTTAGAGGTATTATATTAGCAATTATATTGACTATTATTCTCGCTGCGGCAAATGCTTATCTTGGACTAAAAGTAGGCCTGACGGTATCAGCCTCCATTCCTGCTGCGGTCATTTCAATGGGTGTGTTGCGTTTTTTTAAAAACTCGAATGTACTTGAAAATAATATTGTTCAAACGGCAGCTTCGGCAGGTGAAGCGCTCACTGCTGGCGTCGCTTATACCCTTCCGGCACTTATTGTTATCCATTATTGGGCGCATTTTAACTACTTTGCTTCGATGGCAATTGCGATGACTGGTGGAATTCTGGGTGTCTTGTTTTCTGTTCCTCTGCGGCGAGTTTTATTGGCAGATGAAACGCTACGTTTTCCAGAGGGCACCGCCATTGGGAAAGTACTTTCAGCCAGCACCGATAAAACGTTAGGGTTAAGCGAGTTGGTTGCAGGCAGCAGTATTGGTGCATTAATCAGTCTGTTTCAGGGCGGGTTCAAGCTGCTTTCTGACAGTGTTCAACTCTGGGTAACTTGCGGGAGCACCATTATTGGCGGGGGGTTGGGCTTTGCTCCAGCAATGCTGGGTGCAGGATATATCATCGGTCTTGGTGTGACGGTAAGTATTTTTTTAGGAATTGTCTTGGGTTGGCTTATCGGAATTCCCGTGATTGCTTATTTTTATGATCATCCGGCTGGCTTATCTTCTGCATCTGATATCGCTCAATATATCTGGCAGCATGACATACGCTATATTGGAATTGGTGTAATGGTAATTGGTGGATTAGGTGCCATAGCCACCTTGCTTCGACCCATGATAAAAGGGATTCATGCTTCATTTGTTTCGGTAAGCAATATGCGCGTGGAAGGAATGGCGGCAATTCCTCGTACTGAACGTGATATGAAAATCACAACCGTAATGTGGTGTATTCTTGCACTCATCTGTCCTGTCTATTTTATAATTTATCATTTTTCCTCGTCGCCAGTTTTAGGTATCGGTATCGTATTACAACAAAGTTTAAACTGGATTAGTGTGATTTTAGTTCTATTTCTTGGTTTTGTGTTGGCTTCAATTTGTGCTTATTTTGCAGGTCTGGTTGGTTCATCTGCCAATCCTCTCTCTAGTATGGCTCTTATTTCATTGATTATTGCTTCCTTTATCTTTTCTTTGTTACTGGGCACAGAGATACATTTAAGTACCAGCAGTGAACAATCAATAGCAGCGGCAGCAGTTGCCATTATCGTAACCGCAATTATTTCCAGTATTGCATCGATCAGCAACGATACAATGCAGGATTTAAAAGCGGGACAAATGGTGGGAGCAACTCCCTGGAAACAGCAAATCATGTTGATTTTGGGTGTCATCGTTGCGGCGGCAGTGATACCGCTTATATTACAATTACTGTTTGATGCCTATGGTTTTAGTGGTGCTATGCCTCGCCTAGGAATGGATGAGACGCAGGCATTGGCTGCGCCACAGGCTGGTTTAATGGCGGCTGTTGTGCAAGGTATCTTCATGCGCAATGTACCTTGGGCGATGATGGGAACGGGTTCAGTGATTGCCATTTTGGCTATGATATTAGATCGGTATACTTTGCGAAAATTTGGCAAACGTATTCCAGTATTAGCAATTGGAATTGGAATTTATTTACCAATTGACACCACGATGCCATTGGTGATCGGCGGCATATTATCATGGGTGGTTGATCGAGCGTTACAGTCACGGGCAGAGGCGGCAAAACAGGGGTATCAGAAGGGGTTATTATTAGCATCAGGGCTTGTCGCTGGTTCAGCGGTGATGGGTGTAGTTCTGGCGATTCCCTTCGTGATTGCAGGTTCCTCGAATGTCTTGAGTTTGCTCTCTAGTCAGTATGCTGTTTGGACCGAGCTCGCCAGTATTATTGTCACTTTTTTACTCTGTGTTTGGTTTAGGAGCAGAGTGATAAAGGTATATACTCATGTGTGTTGAGTATAGTTTAAGAATTCTTAATTTCGTTAAGACTTAATGAAACGAATAATTGGCATTTTGCTTGCCCTGATTTTTGATAAGTCAATGCAGCCCAGACGCACATTCAATTTGCACAATTCATGATTTTTCTTTATACTCTGCGCCTATAAGTATTTAGAGTGAATCTTTCGCACAATGAGAACCGCGTACCAGATATTGTTAATACAATTAAGCCTTTCTGCTGTACTTGCAGTTGTTTTCTTTGCCTTTTGGGGTGAAGGGCCGGGCTGGTCGGTACTGGCTGCGATGTTCTGCTGCGTTATTCCTAATCTCTTTTTTGCGCGCTGGGTATTTGCAAATGAGGGCGCGCGTGCAGCTGGGAAAATTATAAAATCGTTCTATCGAGGCGAGATGGTGAAGATTTTTTCAACTGCGATACTATTCGTTATTTCTATTGTATATTTTCATGCACAGTTTTTGCCTTTTATGGTGACTTACGTGCTAAGCCAAATCGCATTTTGGATTGCTCCATGGTTAGATTCCAAACAGAAGGTGACAACAGCATAATGGAAAACACTTCGACAGATTCTTTTTATTATATTCAGCACCACTTAACCAATCTGCATGTAAATTTAACCGGAAATAAAGGGTTTTTAGCTTTAAATCTGGATACTTTATTTGTTTCAATCGTGTTAGGTGCTCTTTTTCTGGGGTTTTTTCGATTTGTAGCTAAACGTGCTACCTCGGGTGTCCCTGGAAAACTGCAAACGTTTGTCGAGCTGATTGTTTGCTTTGTAGACAGGCAAGTGGAGGATACCTACCACGGTAAAAGCCCAGTGATAGCACCACTGGCTCTTTCTATCTTTGTCTGGATATTCCTAATGAATGCGATGGATCTTTTGCCAGTTGATTTATTTCCACGCTTGGCAAATGAAGTTGGGGTAGCAAAAATGCGCGCGGTTCCAACAACAGATATGAATTTAACTTTTGGATTATCAATCAGCGTTTTTATCCTGATCATATATTATAATTTAAAAATAAAAGGATTTTCAGGGTATTTCAAAGAAATGGCTTTGACGCCATTTGGTATCTGGGCAATGCCTGTCAATATTATATTGAATGTGGTTCACGAATTAGCCAAGCCGCTTTCCTTGTCCTTGCGGTTATTTGGTAATATGTACGCGGGTGAGTTAATCTTTATTTTGATAGCGGCATTATTACCTTGGTGGAGTCAGCCTTTTTTAGGGGCACCATGGGCAATTTTTCATATTTTGATTATTACATTGCAAGCCTTTATTTTTATGATGTTAACAATTGTGTATCTGAGTATGGCGCACGAGCACCATTAACGGGTCGTTTTTCAGAAGTTTCGACATTTAGATATCAAATAGGTATAATGCTTCGAAGTTGGTGTGGGGTAAGTTAAATATAGTTGGAGGAAAAAATGCAAACAATAGTTCCGGTTGCGAGTTTAATAGCACAAGTACAAGGGATGACAGCAATTGCTGTTGCTTTATTAATTGGTCTGGGTGCTCTTGGTACCGCGATTGGTTTTGGTTTGTTAGGGGGTAAATTTTTGGAAGGCGCAGCCCGCCAACCTGAAATGGTTCCTATGTTACAAATTAAAATGTTTATCGTGGCTGGCTTGTTAGATGCTATCGCGATGATAGGCGTGGGTATTGCACTTTATTTTACGTTTGCCAACCCATTTGCCAGTGCGGTAGCTCGTATTATTGTTCAAAATGCCGTTCAGTAATTATTAGCCTGAGGTAACGCACTGTGAATTTGAATCTTACTCTACTGGGGCAAATGCTGACCTTTCTGGTTTTGGTCGTATTTACCACGAAATATATTTGGCCTTACATGATGAGGGCAATTGAGTTACGTCAAGAAACGATAGCAGATGGTTTAGCTGCTGCGGACCGTGGCAAACATGAATTAGAGCTGGCTCAACACAAAGCCGCCGAAATTTTGCGTGATGCCAGGTTAAATGCAGCGAAGTATGTTGAACAGGCTGCTAAGCGAGCCACAGGTATTATCGAAGAGTCAAAAGAGCACGCTCGAGTAGAAGCAGAGCGTATATTGACGCTTGCTCGTGATGAAATTACGATTCAACGCTGCGCGGCACGAGAAGCGTTGCGTCAGGAGATTGCTTCCATTGCGCTCCAGGGGGCAGCAAAAGTCTTGGGTCATTCTATTGATGGAGCGATAGATAATAAGTTAATAGAGCAGCTCATTGCTGAGGTAGCTGATGATCAATAAGCTGGAAGAAATTGCAAGACCGTATGCTCATGCCGCATTTGAATTTGCTAATGAGGGTAATAATCTTTCACAGTGGGCAGAGATGCTGCAAATTTTGGCGTTAATTTGTGCTGATCCAGTTATATCAAAAGCGTTGTCCTCTCCTTACTATAATACGGCGGCCAAAAAGACGCTTATTTTGGACATGGCAGGGGAATTCATTGACCAGCATGTTAAAAATTTTGTGCATGTTCTTGCTGAAAATGGGCGCCTGCAAGTTATGACTGAAATATTTCGTCAGTATCATGTATTGCAAGATGCGGCCAAAAATATGATTGAAGTTGAAGTGTGCAGCGCACGTGAACTCTCACCAGCACATGTTAGCTTACTTCAAAATGCACTTGAAAAGCGCACCAAAGCAAAAATTCAATTACATCAACGCATTGATCCTACGTTACTTGGCGGAATACAGCTTCGTTTAGGTGATGAGGTCATTGATGGTTCCATTTTGAGCAAGCTTCGACGCTTGGCTCTCCATTTGCAGTTAAAGGAAAATGTATGTCAATAATGTCATCTGAAACGAGCGAAATTATTAAGCAACGTATCGCATCCTTTGTTCCTACTTCGGATGTTTATAACGAGGGTGTTATCTTAAATATTAAGGACGGCATCATTCGCATTCACGGCTTGCAAGCTGCGATGCAACATGAAATGCTAGAACTCCCGGGTGGAATGTGGGGTGTTGTTCTAAATCTTGAGCGAGACTCAGTGGGTGCTGTTGTTTTAGGCGATTATAAGCATTTGCGCGAAGGGCAGACAGTACGCTGCACGGGCCGTATGCTTGAAGTACCTGTGGGTGAGGCATTGTTAGGACGTGTAGTCAATGCCTTGGGACAGGCTATTGATGGCAAAGGGCTGATTAATACGACCTTAAGTTCACCTATTGAAAAAGTAGCCCCGGGTGTTATTACACGCGAGGCGGTAACTCAACCGCTCCAAACAGGGATAACAGCCATTGATGCCATGGTGCCAATTGGACGCGGTCAAAGAGAACTGATTATTGGTGATCGTCAAACAGGCAAAACGGCGGTTGCGATTGATGCCATTATCAATCAAAAAAATACGGGCGTTAAATGTATATATGTAGCTATTGGTCAAAAAGCATCCTCTGTTGCTGCTGTCGTACGAAAACTAGAAGAGCACGACGCACTGGCTCATACGATTGTTGTGGCTGCTAGCGCATCAGAATCAGCTGCATTGCAATTTATTGCGCCCTATACCGGGTGCACAATGGGCGAATACTTCCGCGACAAAGGCGAAGATGCACTTATTGTTTATGATGATTTAACCAAGCAAGCATGGGCGTATCGTCAGGTTTCTCTACTATTGCGAAGACCACCAGGGCGAGAGGCGTATCCGGGCGATGTATTCTATCTTCATTCACGTTTACTGGAACGCGCTGCACGAGTGAATGCGGCCTATGTTTCAGACATGACGGCTGGAGCGGTGCAGGGCAGGACAGGATCGTTGACGGCATTGCCTATTATCGAAACTCAGGCAGGCGATGTATCAGCCTTTGTTCCAACGAATGTTATCTCTATCACTGATGGTCAGATTTATCTGGAAACAGATTTGTTTAACTCAGGTGTTCGACCAGCGATTAATGCAGGATTGTCTGTTTCACGTGTTGGTGGTGCTGCTCAAACTAAAATTATTAAAAAATTGGGTGGAAATGTTCGATTGACACTGGCTCAGTATCGTGAATTAGAGGCATTTTCTCAATTTGCTTCTGATCTAGATGAACCAACTCGCAAACAGCTTGAGCGCGGTCAACGTATGATGGAAGTGTTAAAGCAAAAACAATACACACCATTGAGTGTTGCTGAAATGGGCTTAGTGCTTTTTGCAGCTGATAAAGGCTATCTGGATGATGTGGCTACGGTTAAAGTGGTTGACTTTCTTGAACAATTACTTACTTATGCTCGAGGTCATGACAGCGAATTATTAGCTAAAGTTAATATGAGTTGTGTGTTGGATGAGTTGACTGAAAAAGCATTCAGTGACCTTCTGAAATCGTTTAAAGAAACACAAGCTGAGTAATCGCTGATGTCAACATCCAAAGATATTCGCTCGCAAATAGGCAGTATTAAAAAAACGCAAAAAATTACGCGTGCTATGGAGCTTGTTGCTGCAAGCAAAATGCGTAAGGCTCAGGATCGTATGGCATTATCACGACCATATGCACAGAAAATACTTCAAGTTATTGGCCATATTGCAAATAGCCATTCTGAGTATCGTCATCCCTATTTTGATATACGTCCTGTTCGTCGCGTAGGGCTTATCATGGTTTCAACGGATAGAGGTCTGTGTGGTGGTTTGAATTTAAATTTATTTAAAAAGACCCTGGCTAAGATGCGTGATTGGCAAAAAGACAATATTGAAATTGATAGCTGCTTGATAGGAAATAAAGCGACTGCATATTTTCGACGTTTGCATTCTCAGATTGTTGGTCAGGCAACTCATTTGGGGGATGCGCCCACCGTCGCAGATATTGTTGGCGTTGTGAAAGTCATGCTGGATAAGTTTGAAAATGGTGAGATTGACGCTTTGTATATTGCCAGCAACGAGTTTATCAATACGATGAAGCAACAACCCAAAGTTGAGCAACTGTTGCCTTTACCATCAGCGGTTCATGAATTAAGCGGCCAACATCACTGGGATTATATTTACGAGCCTGAATCAAAAACGATTATTGATATCTTGATGAGACGATATATTGAGTCGCAAGTTTATCAGGGTGTTGTTGAAAACATTGCCTGTGAACAAGCATCAAGAATGGTTGCAATGAAGAGTGCGACCGATAATGCAGGCACCCTGATGGAGGAACTGCGTCTAGCTTATAATAAGGCTCGTCAAGCAGCTATTACACGAGAAATTGCAGAGATTGTCTCTGGTGGTGACGCGGTGGCTTGAGTCTATGTATCTATATTTATTTTCTATGTGAGGTACTAATGAGTGAAGGAAAAATTGCACAAATCATTGGGGCAGTGGTTGACGTTGAGTTTCCACGTGATGCGGTTCCTGAGATTTATGCCGCTTTAAAAGCTGATAACGGTTTAACACTTGAAGTTCAACAGCAGTTAGGTGACGGTATTGTCCGAACGATTGCGCTTGGTCGATCTGATGGTTTATGCAGAGGCTTGTCAGTACTGAATACCGAGCAGCCAATTCATGTTCCTGTCGGTAGAGCAACGCTGGGTCGGATTATGGATGTCCTGGGTGAGCCTATCGACAATATGGGTCCCATCAATGAAGCCAAACGTATGCCAATTCATCGTGCTGCACCTTCGTTTGAAGAATTGGCTCCCTCTACTGAATTGCTTGAAACAGGCATCAAAGTCATTGATTTAATCTGTCCTCTTGCGAAGGGAAGTAAAGCTGGCTTATTTGGCGGCGCGGGTGTCGGTAAAACCGTGAGTATGATGGAGCTGATTAATAATATTGCAACAGCACATAGTGGTTACTCTGTTTTTGCTGGTGTTGGCGAGCGGACTCGTGAAGGTAATGATTTCTATAATGAGATCAAAGACTCTAAGGTCTTGGATAAAGTGGCGCTGGTTTATGGTCAGATGAATGAACCACCAGGCAATCGATTACGTGTTGCATTAACTGGTTTGACCATGGCGGAATGTTTCCGTGATGAAGGTCGGGATGTGTTATTTTTTATTGATAATATTTATCGTTATACCTTGGCAGGAACTGAAGTTTCGGCGCTGTTAGGGCGTATGCCATCCGCAGTAGGTTATCAACCGACCCTGGCAGAGGAAATGGGTGTCTTGCAAGAGCGCATTACCTCAACACGCACGGGTTCGATTACGTCTATTCAAGCCGTGTATGTGCCTGCGGATGATCTTACCGATCCTTCACCTGCGACGACTTTCTCACATTTGGATGCAACAGTTGTATTATCACGTCAAATTGCAGAGCTTGGTATCTATCCAGCTATTGACCCGCTTGACTCAACTAGTCGTCAGCTTGACCCCTTAGTAGTGGGGCAAGAACATTATGATGTTGCTCGAGCTGTACAGCGCACACTTCAACGTTATAAAGAGTTAAAAGACATTATTGCTATCTTGGGAATGGATGAATTATCTGATGAAGACAGATTGACCGTCACCCGAGCTCGTAAAATACAACGCTTCTTATCTCAACCATTTTTCGTTGCAGAAGTCTTTACGAGTTCACCAGGTAAGTATGTGCCATTGAAAGAAACGATACGAGGTTTTAATGCCATCATTAGTGGTGAAGTTGATCATTTGCCAGAGCAGGCTTTTTACATGGTCGGCACGATTGATGAAGCTATTGCCAAAGCAAAGGTACTTTAAATTAAGGGTATAGTCGCTGTTGTGTAATTAGACATAACAACAAATTTAGGAAAAACCTCGTCATTGCGAGGAGTTTACGACGAAGCAATCCAGAATAGTCATAAACGTCAAGATCGTGATTTTACGTTCTTTCTACTGGATTGCTTCGTCGCTGCGCTTCCTCGCAATGACGAGGTTTTTTCTGCTTCTGTTATATACCCATGTGGCAGACTCAAATATGAGGGTTATAATGAATGGCGTTCACGATTAAAGTAGATATAGTCAGTGCCGAATCAACCGTATATTCAGGCCAGGCAATAGGTGTTTTTTTAATGGGCGAATTAGGTGAGCTTGGAATCTATCCTGGCCATTCCCAATTACTTACACGCTTAAAACCTGGTTATATCAGATTGCAGTTTGAAAATAATAATGAAGCAGTCTTTTATATTTCGGGGGGATTTGTCGAAATTCAACCAGATATAGTGACTGTGTTGGCAGATACCGCAGAACGAGCTCAGGACATTGATCAAATGGCTGCTGTTGAAGCACGAGAACAGGCCGAACGTTTACTTCAAGACAAGCAGGGTGAAATCGATTATGCAACTGTCTTGGCTGAGTTGGCTCAGGCAACAGCACAGATACAAGCCATTGCGCGACTTAAAAAGAAATTGAGGTAAAATGTTAAATATTGTTATTCTTGCAGCAGGGAAAGGCAAAAGAATGTTTTCCGATCTACCAAAGGTCTTGCAGCCTTTGGCAGGTGCTCCCTTACTTCATCATATTATTACCACCGCAAGGGCATTGTCGCCAGCAGGCATTTATGTTGTCTACGGACATCAAGGTGATCTTGTCAAAGAAACAATCTCTGATAGCGATATTCATTGGATTCATCAAAAAGAGCAAGCTGGAACTGCTCATGCAGTTGCGCAGGCACTACCTTATTTAAACGATGAGAGTATTACCTTGGTTCTGTATGGCGATGTCCCGCTCGTTCCGGTTTCCACTTTGCAAGCGTTATATCGTACATTACCTGAAAATAGCTTGTCTTTACTCGTTGCTAACGTCGATGACCCAACCGGATTAGGGCGTGTTATCCGCAATACAGAAAACCAGATTGTTGGTATTGTTGAAGAGAAAGATGCGACATCTGAACAGCGTAATATCGATGAAATTTATTCAGGTATTATGGTTACGCATACGAAGCAGTTGCGTCAATGGTTAAAGAAAATTGATAATAATAATTCACAGCAAGAATATTATCTTACTTCTATTCCTGCTTTTGCAATTGCAGATGGCTGCTTGGTTAATTCTGTTTTTGCTGATTCTCCGCTGGATATTATGGGTGTAAATACCAAAAACCAACTTGCCTTATTGGAAAGACGATTTCAGCTTCGCCAAGCAGATAAGCTGATGGAGCAAGGCGTCACGCTACGTGATCCGGCTCGTTTTGATCTGCGAGGAACACTTCACGCAGGTCGCGATGTGATGATTGATGTGGGTGTGATTTTAGAGGGCGAGATCACCTTAGGTGATCGAGTGAAGATTGGTGCTCATTCTGTTTTGCGTAACGTCAATGTTGCTGATGATGTGGTGATTAAAGAAAATTGCGTGATTGAAGACTCCATCATTGGTAGTCATTGTATGGTTGGGCCTTTTTCAAGACTACGGCCTGATGCACAACTTGCCAGTCACGTTCACATTGGAAACTTTGTTGAAGTTAAAAAGTCAGTTGTAGGAGAGGGCAGTAAAATTAATCATCTTACTTATATCGGTGATGCAGAAATAGGTGAACGGGTTAATATTGGCGCAGGTACCATTACTTGCAATTATGATGGTGTGAATAAGCATAAAACGACTATTGGAAATGGTGCCTTTATTGGCTCAAATACCTCGCTCGTCGCGCCCATTATGATTGGTGAAGAAGCTACTATTGGTGCAGGCTCAACAGTTTCAAAAGCCACCCCAGCCAATCAACTCACTGTTGCGCGTGCCAGACAGGTTACCATTACTGGTTGGGAAAGGCCAAAGAAGAAAGAGAAGGATTAAAATCTAGCCACCGAACTTTACCGCGCAGCATCATCAAGGTCTCCAATGATTTCCTCACTCCAAGCCATAGCATCAAACTCTCTTGATTTATCTAACGCCATTTCTGAGTAAACGAGTTCTAGGGCAGGGACATACAGCCCTTTATAGACCTCTTCATCGATAGTAGCTGTCGATTTTTTACGCATAATAATTCCAGTGGCACGTGTTGATACGTGTATTATGGGGCGTATTCATAAATTGATCAAAATGTTTTTAACATGAGTGAAGCCAAATGACCTTTCAGGTATAATATAGATTGATCTCATATGCTCTAATATGGGAGAATCGGTAGATTCAAGTAATTGATAAATACAGGCGAGCTGGCTATGACAAAACCTCTTCTTCCAATAAAACTAAACAAAGAACCTTTAATCGATGCAATTTTTGAGTTGCGTTTTATTAGTCAAGTCGAAGTTTCAGAAATACTTCCAGGTATTTTTTTTAGTTACTTACAAGGAAATAAATCGCTTTCGCTACTGCCTGCTTCTCAATTACCAAAAGCAATGAGAGATAAAGATCCTTCTTTAATTTTTGCGCATACTACTCAAATTGTTTGGGCGAATTTTTTAATAAACATCGGTAATAGAAGTGTCGCAGTTAATTGTAAATTGCCTTATTCTGGCTGGATAAAATTTAAAGAGGCAATAAGTCAAGTATTACATATTATGGAGCAATCTAAGTTAATTGAGTGTGTAGAAAGATGCTCCATAAAATATATTGACCTATTAGAATCGACAAGTATTCGTGAACAGATAGGCTTTTTAAATTTTGCTTGTGAGTTGGCTGGAGAAAATTTAGATAGTTATCCACTTATGGTTCGAGTAGAAAAAGAGGTTGATGGTACCATGAATATAGTACAGTTGATGGCTGCAGCAAAGGTACAAATTAAAGATACTCCTGCTAAAGAGGGTATTGTGGTAGATGTAGATACAATAATAGACACAAAAAACTGTTCTATTTTTGATTTTGTTGAAAAATCAGATAATTATTTAGAGCATTTACATGCGATAAATAAAAAATTATTTTTTGATTGTTTGAATACTAGAGCTATAGAAATGTTGGAACCAATATATGAATAATTTTACTTTCCATACCCCAAGTACAGTAAGTTATTTAGCGATTGTTTGTTCTCTGGCGATTGTTTCGACCAGTCCTACATTAATGGTTGAGCAAGATAGTCCAGTTCTTAGTTCATCTTATCAATGGGGGGGGGCACTATCTACATTTCAATCGCATTTGCAAGAAGAAACATACAATATTGAAACCGTTTTGACAAACTTTTATTCTTTATTGCTTGAAAAACAAGAACCTTTAGGTGATGAATTTGCAAAAGTTCTTTATGAAAACTTGTGGGATTTGTACCAAAGTTAGGAATTTTTTATGGATTTCAATGAAGAAAATATTCAAAAATTGCTACCCCCTTATTTGACGCAAGACAAAAAAGAACACTTGGAAAAAGCGATAAAAAGTTTTCCAAATATAGAGTATTTTACACGTAATTATATGTCAGATATTTTACAGGGTGACATATGGAATTCACTGGAAGTACATGATGCGCAAAGTAGTCAAAAAAAACTAATAAAAGGTATTTTATTATCTAATAGTTGTGACATGGATAGAGCGAATAAGAGATATGCACCAATATTAATTACTTTTGCACCGATAATAAAGTTGTCAGATTATTCAAATTTTTTAAAAAAATATGGACCTCTTGCAGAAAGGGTAGATGATAAGATTTGTGCGATTAGAAATCAGCATGTGTCAAATATATTTTATTTGCCAACACACCCAACTTTAGAAGAAGAGCACATTGCACTTCTGGATGATTTACATACAATAAAACTGGACTCCTTTGAAAAGGTCAAGGAAAGACAAAAACTTCTGACTTTAAGTCAAATAGGTTTTTATGTGTTCCTATTTAAGTTATCCGTACATTTTTGTCGGTTTCATGAGGGAATTGATAGATATCCTTCTTATCTGTGAGGATCGAGAAAAAAGAGAAAAATTAAAATCGACTCACCAAACTTTACCCCGCAGCAGATTTCAACTGCCGTTTTTAGGCTCACGCAAACATGATATCCAAAATATTTAAAATATGAGATTGAAAGTCCTTATCCAGTACACCCAACCTCTGTATGAGACGAGAGCGATCAACTGCTCTTAGTTGATCAAGCGCAACTTGTCCTTTCTTATTTTTAAATTCAATAAGAGCCCTTGTGGGAAAATTTTCTCTAATTGTGCTACTCATCGGGGCGATGATAACTGTTTTTAAACGACTTAAATTCATAGAGTCGGGAGAGATTACGACAGCAGGGCGCGTCTCCTTAATTTCAGAACCAATGGTTGGGTCTAAGTTGACTAAAAAAACATCAAATTTTTTTAGCATTACCATGTCCATTCTTCCGTATCAAAGTCATTAGATATATCAAGGCACAGTGCTTCATTGTCGGAATCGGCAATGGCATTAAACTTCTCCAACCAGCCTGCGTGCTGATTTTTGAGTGGGATTAACGTCAATACCCCTTTTTCATCAGTGCTAATTTCTAATTCTTCGCCGGGGATTAAATGAGCTTCTTTCATGATGATGGCAGGTATCCGTATTCCCACAGAATTGCCCCATTTGGTTAATATAACAGTAGACATGATTATTACTCTTTAGTATATACAAAGTATAATTATACATGATATATACCCAAGATACTTCAAAATCAACAAATACTCGACACACATGCGATTTTTTAATCCTGCACCTCAAACGCCACTTTCATAATATTATTTAATACACTCGTAATCGAGCGATCACCTGTTTCAATAATGATATCTGCCATCGAGCTATAAAGAGGCTCTCGCTCAGACATAATTTTTGAAAGTACTTCATCTCGATTCTCAACTTGGAGCAAAGGTCGTCGTTTATCATGGGTAAGTCGACGTAGCTGGTGTTCGACAGTAGTTTTTAAATAAATAACGAGGCCATTGTTGATCAATAAGTGCCGATTATCTATATCGAGGATGGTGCCACCCCCTGTTGCAAGCACAATCTGAGATTTATTTGCAAGTTTTCTGAGTATTTTTTGTTCGCGCTTACGAAAACCCTCTTCTCCCTCAATCTCAAATATCCATGGAATATCAACGCCTGTAGCCTTTTCAATTTCTTTATCAATATCATAAAACTTATAATGCAGTATATGAGCCAGCTTGACTCCAACGGTTGTTTTTCCGGCACCCATACCGCCAATTAGAAAGATTTTATCGGTTAAATGTTTCATCAGACCTCTTGCATAACTCTACTTCTGCTTCAAAGGACCTTGTCGCTCCGGTGCTCGAATCTTCATGTACTTGCGTGTACACTCCGGTTCTGCGCTCCGTGTGCTCCTCGTCCTCTTTTGCAGAAGCGAGTTATGCAAGAGGTCTATTATTCAACAGGGAGTTGAGTAATAATTTTTGGTGTAATAAAGATTAACAACTCAGTTCGTGTACTTTGTTTATCTGTATTTCTAAATAAATAACCCAGAATCGGAATAGAGCCTAAAAACGGCACCCGATAAACGGTACTTGTTTCATTGTCCTCATAAATACCGCCCAGGACGATGGTTTCGCCATTGCCAACGAGAACATTCGTGACAATTTCGCGGGTATCAATAGCGGGTACCCCTGCTACATTGAGCGTGGGGTTAACTTTATCTTGAGTAACCTTAATTGCCATGATAATTTTATTATCAGGCGTGATTTGGGGGGTAACACGAAGACTCAGAACGGCGTTCTGGAACTGAACTGACGTTGCACCGCTCGAAGTTGCTTGTTGATAGGGAATTTCAGTACCTTGTTGAATTAATGCTGGATGCTGATTTGCGGTGACCAGACGCGGGCTTGATATAAGCTCACCGCCACCCTCACTTTCAATAGCAGATAACTCCAGATCGAGCATATAACCATCACCAAGTTCTGCCAGCGCAACGCCAACACTGGGTGACTGAACAGACGCGTTTGTTTGTAGTGCAGCATTAAAATCAACATTGAGCCGTTGGTTTAGGGGCACAGCGGAAACGGGATTAACAACCGCGGTTTGCTCATTGATAAGCATTTGATTGGCACCTGTGATTGTTCCTGAAACATGTGTAGGTTTGGTCAGGCCCCAGCGAATGCCCAAATCTTGCTCAAAAGCGGTATCGACGTTGACAATACGAGCCTCAATCATGACTTGCTGAACAGGTATATCGAGTTTGGTAATCAAGTTTTGTACATTAATAAGACTTGTTGGCGTATCTTGCACAATAACGGTGTTGGTTCGTTGATCGTATGTAGCATTCCCTCTGCTTGACAGTATTGAGCTGGTTTGATCCTTGAGTAGAGCTGCGACATCACTGGCTTTGGCATAGTTCAACCGAATATATTGGTTTTGTAACGGCTCTAAAGTTTGTACAGCCAATTGTGCTGCTAGGGTTTGTTTTTCCTGTATTGCCAGATCAGTCATAGGCTCAACCATAATGACATTTCCCACTTGTTTTTTGCCTAGACCGCTGGATTTAAGAATAATATCAAGTGCTTCATCCCAAGGAATGTTATTGAGACGCAGGGTAATATTTCCTTTGACAGAATCAACGGCAACGATATTAATACTCGTAAAACTGGCTAAAATTTCAAGCACAGAGCGAATGGGAATGTCCTGAAAATTCAGTGAAATGGGTTTTCCTGTATAGGTAACTCGTTCTTGCGCCAGGGCTTTTTTTCCAGATAAAAGAGGATTAACACTAATCACAAACTGTTTGTTGACCTGGTAGGCCAATTGTTCAAATTCTCCTGCACCTTGAATTTGAATGGTGGTTTGATTGCCTTGGGTTTGAGTGGTAATCATTTTGACAGGTGTGGCAAAATCTGTGACATCCAATCTGCGTTGTAATGTTCCTGGTGCTCGGGTTCCAGGCAAGGTAGCCGTAATAGTATTACTTTGTTGGCTCACATTGACTACGGTGTTTGCATCGGATAAATCAATCAATACATCACCGCCACCACTGTTATTACGTTTAAAATCAATATTTTTTATGTAATGTGATGCAGATGCCCCGGAAACATAAGCTTTGGCCGATACTGGGATAGAAATGGACGCAATCTTGTTTTGTAAGCCAAGGTTATTGGAGCTTGTCAACGTGAGCATAACTTTGCTGCCTTGTGTGTTGACTTGATAGGTGACAGGCTGCCGTAAATCAAAGATGAGGCGTGTACGTCCATTGGCACTGATGCTGTTTAAAGAAGTAACAACCCCTTGATCTACATTTGAGTTGGAATTGACTATGCTTCTGTCAACATCAAAAAAATCAAGGATAACGCGGGCTGGTTGCTCGGTGGTAAAGCTTTTTGGGGTGGCTATTGTGCCGGAAAACTGCAAGCTTATCTGCAGTTCAGTGTTTGAGATGCGTTGATAATCTACTTTGGTCAGTGTTGCTGCTGATGCGAGCAAGCAATAGCATAAGGTTGCCAAAAAGACCGCGATGGAGATAATTACTCTTATACTCTTCGCGCTTGCTCCTAGCCCAAAATCCAATCGCTGTGAGTATGTATTCATGGAGAGTTTTCCTGTTGACCGCTGATCGTGATAGGTAAATTTTGCGTATGCACAAGCCAACCACCTAATCCATCTGATAAAGTTTCTTGTACAGTTATTTTTTCAGGCGTAATGCTCGTCACTTTGCCATAATTCTGCCCGATATATTGACCAACTTCAATGGTATAGATAGCGCCATCAGGTGCACTGATTAAAGCCCAGACTTTACTTTTTTCTGACATGGTACCAACCATATGTAATTGACTTAAGGCAAAAGCTTCCAAAGGTCCTCTAGTATGCGCCATATTAGGTTTTAACCAGTTATTATTGACAACGGGTGAAAAGGGGTTGCGTTTCAGAGCGGGCATGGTCTGAGGAAGTTGCGGTGTTGAAAAAATAGGCAGCGGTTTAATGGGTTCGCCTTTCAGTTGCTCGACTGAAGCAACAAATTGTTCAGCATGTTGCATTTTGTCGCTTTCGTTGCTGCATCCAAGAAGAGTAAGGCATATTAAAGCGACAAGCCCCCTTCTTAAGCGGTATAGACCTCTTGCATAATGGAAACTCATAAGGGTTTTCCGCCTTTTGCAATCTTTTTATTGGGCTTCTTGTTGTTTTGTTTGTAGGTGACAGCAGTTAACTCCATGACCAGCAGATCATTCACAGTGGCATTTGCTGGCGTTGCATTAGCCGGAAGATTGGACATATCAACACGGTTGATTGAAAAAGTATCAATAGTAACGATATGCGGTATTTTTGCAAGTGAAGTAATAAACTCAGTCAGTTGCGCGTAAGTTCCAGTGACTGAAATCTGGATTGGTAACTCACTGTAGTAGGGATGGTCTAATTCGGGTTGGGGTTTAATGAAGTTGAATTCCAGACCTGATTGGGTTCCTACTTTTGATATATCACCAATTAATTGAGGTACGTCCAATTGACTGGGTAAGGCATGCAGAATGGTTTTAATTTCAGTTTTGAGTGTTTCCACCTGTTGTGAATAGGCTCTGCGATTGACAACCTGACTATATTTAACCTGGAAACTGCTGCGCAAATCTTGTTCTGATGCGGTAGCCGCGGCAATTTTAGCTCGCATGGGCTTAACATCAAAGGTGAAAAAAAGCACAAAAATAATAGCACAGACAAAGCCAATTACTAACAATCGGGCGGTAAATGGCCACGAGCCAATATTGTCCATGGTCAGTTCATTCATATTCATCCGGTTATCTTCCTGTTGGTGTTTGTTGGGGAAGCAGCAGAGGCGGGTTGCGTTGCTGGCACTGAGGAAGATGATGACGTCGAAGCGGGTGATGGCGAGGCGGTATTGTATGGTGCAGTTTCATTCATTTCCAATTCAAAACCTTGGGAATATACTTCATCGAGAATACTGCTCGTGGTTTGTGAATTATTGGTATTGTCTTGTATCTCTGTTAGAACGGGATCTGAAAACGATGGAGAAGTATCGATATTTTGCATTAACTGAGATACTTGCTGATTTGAGCGAGCCTTTCCGGTTACCGTAATCAGATTGTGATCTTTTTTAATTGAGGTGATATAAATGCCATTTGGCAAAATATTGGCAAAATTATGGAACATAGACACTAAAAGTACACGACTTGTTTCCAGGGCTTGAATAATTTCGAGACGTCGCAACAAGTCATTTTTTTGTTGTTTTATGACAGTGACCTCCGCAATCTGCAGATCGACTACGGCAATTTGTTGCGAGAAATAATCATTGACGGCAAGTTGTTTGGACAATTGGCGTGCAATGAATGTATGGATGATAAGACAAATAAAGATACACAAAACAATGGCGACTGACAATAAAAAAACAAATTCGCGTTGTCTTTCTTTTTCTCTGAGTGTACGCCAAGGCAGTAGATTGATATTAATCATGCTCAAAACTCCGAAGGGCCAAGCCACAACAAGTGAGAAGAGAGGAACTGTCAGCAGTGATTGCTGCAACATTGATTTTGGGGTTAATAGACATATCACTCAGCGGATTAGCGATATTACAGGTGGTTGATAAGCGCTCCTGAATAAGTGTGCTGACTCCTGGTACCATAGCACCACCTCCAGCCAATAGAATATGATCAACTTCAGTGAAACGACTCGCTGAAAAAAATAATTGTAATGAACGACGAATGAGGGGGATCAATGATTCGCGAAATGGCGTCAGGATTTCTGGCCCATAATCATCTGCAAATTGTCCCTGTTTTTTCAGAAAGCCAGCCTGTTCATAAGTGAGACCGTAGCGCCTTTGAATCGTCTCAGTGAGCTGGCGGCCGCCAAATAGCTCATCACGACTATAAATAATCTTTAAATCATGTAATACCGTGATCGTGGTGAAAACCGAACCGATATCAACTACCGCAATCGTTCGATTTATGCCTTTATCAGGAAGTTGATCAGCAATGAGACTGCAAATGCGTTGAATCGCGTAGGATTCAACATCGATAATCTGGGGCGTTAATCCGGCCTGGCGAATGGCCTCAGCACGAGACTCAACATGTTCCGTACGCGCGGCAACCACGAGAACATCGAGTTTACTGGAGTCTTTCTCATTGAGTCCCAAGACGGCAAAGTCCAGGGAAACTTCTTCCAGAGGATAGGGAACATAGCGACCTGCTTCAAGCTGTATATGTTCCGGCAGGTCTGACTCGTTGATGCTGGCATCAACCTGCAAAGTTTTTGTAATGATGGCTGAGGTGGGAACCGCAGCAGCAACAGCTTTAAGGGTCGATTCTGAGCGTGCATAAGCGAGCTCAATAGATTCCGCCAGTGCAACGATGTCTTTCACATCGTTTTCAATGATGGCATGAGGAGGAATAGAGGCAACGGCATAGCTTTGCACACGATAGCGGTGATTGTGTGCACTGAGCTCCACGAGCTTCACGGCAGTTGAGCTGATGTCCATGCCCAATACCCGAGGTGATTTGCGACTAAAATAGGGAATTTTAAAATCCATTCGTCCTATGGTTCCTTATTTATGGATGAGTTCCCGCCTTCGCGAGAATGACAAAGAGAAAATGTCCTGCGTCAAGTAAAGATTTCCTTATTATGCCAGAAGCGAAATGTTTTACAAAGTTGTTATTAGCTTGTTATACTCGCAATTCTATAACTTGAGTCAATTTTTGAAACATAATGAGCCATTTACGCCGCATCCTCAGGATATTCGTCTGGTGTTTTATTGACATCGCCATCGTGGCAGCCATCGCTTTTGCGCTGGTTATTGTCCATCTTGAAAGTGAATTACCGGATGTTTCTGTACTGAAAGATGTGCAGATGCAAGTGCCAATGCAGGTATATACTGCAGATGGCAAGTTGATCTCCGAATTTTCGGATAAGCGTCGTATCCCTGTTCCTTATGACCAAATCCCACCTCAATTGATTAATGCGGTACTTGCTACAGAAGATCAACGTTTTTTTGAACATCAAGGCGTAGATTTCCTTGGCCTGGCGCGCGCGGGATTGCAACTCATCTTAACTGGAACAAAGTCCCAGGGCGGAAGTACCATCACAATGCAGGTGGCACGTAATTTTTTCCTTGACCCTAAGAAGAACTATACTCGCAAATTCAAAGAAATTTTGCTTGCGATGAAAATTGAACAAGAGTTTAGCAAGCAAAAAATTCTCGATTTGTACTTAAATAAAATTTATTTTGGTAGTCGAGCTTATGGTGTGGCTGCGGCTGCGCAAGTTTACTATGGCAAAACACTGAATCAGCTTACGTTACCTGAAATGGCGATGATTGCTGGGTTGCCAAAAGGGCCATCCATGCTCAATCCTATAACCAATCCATCTGCTGCAAAAGACAGACGGGATCATGTGTTACAGCGTATGCTGGAGCATGGATATATTACTCAGGCTGAATATAATGAATCGATCAATGCTCCCGTAGCAACGTATTACCATGTCTTGCCTATTGATATGGATGCCCCTTATGTGGCTGAGATGGTGCGCAATGCGATGGTTAGCCAGTTTGGTGCGGAACATGCTTATACTGCTGGATTTAAAGTTTATACGACGGTAAACAGCGTTTACCAACATCAGGCTGATCAGGCATTGCGTTCTGCTTTATTAGCTTATGATCAACGTCATGGCTATAGAGGGCCAGTGAAACAGTTAGGCAATCCACCTGCTGATTTAAGTAGCTGGAAAGCTGCACTGAATAATCTGCCAGTGATTAATAGTTTGCAACCAGCGGTCATTCTGAGTGTTTATCCCATGTCTGCGACAGCAATGCTGGCAAATGGAAAAAACATTAGCTTAGCTTGGAATGGGCTTTCCTGGGCTCGACGGAAAATAGGGGATAAATCTCTCGGTGCTGTTCCCAAAACAGCCAGTAATGTGGTTCGGGTGGGCGATGTTGTTTACGTTGATCCTCAACAAGCAAATGGTGAATGGTGGTTATCACAAAAACCGCAGATTGAAGGTGCGCTGGTTGCGCTTAATCCAAATGATGGCGCAATTCTTGCCTTGGCGGGAGGTTTTGATTATGATCAAAGTAAATATAATCGTGTCACGCAAGCCAAGAGACAGCCTGGTTCAAGTTTTAAACCGTTTATTTATGCAGCAGCGTTGGCAAAAGGTTATACACTAGCAACCGTGATCAATGATGCTCCCATCGTGATTACTATGCCGGACGGGGTAGTGTGGCGTCCTCAAAATACAGACAAACGCTTTTACGGGCCAACCCGCTTGCGCGTGGCCTTAATAAAATCACGTAACCTGGTTTCAATTCGGCTGTTACAGATGATTGGTATTTCGTATACAGTTCGCTATTTAAGTAATTTTGGTTTTGATCCTCATGGAATTCCGCATGCGCCGTCTTTGGCATTGGGTACAGCTTCACTGACACCGCTTGAAATGGCAACGGGTTATGCTGTTTTTGCCAATGGTGGTTATCGGGTTATGCCTTACTTTATTGATCATATTCTGGATGCGAATGATCATGTGGTATACCAGGCTCAGCCCAAAATTGCCTGTGAAAGTTGTTTGCTTGCAAATGACCCTGCGCTGTGGAGCAGTCCTGATGTAGATACCTCAAAAGGGATGGGAGCAAATCCAATAAATGTTGCGCCTGAAACAATCAATCCTCAGGTAGCTTATATGATGACTTCAGCGATGAAGGATGTTGTACAGTTTGGTACAGCGTCTAAAGCACGAAGCATGGGGCGTCAGGACTTAGCCGGTAAAACAGGTACGACCAATGATACCAAGGATGCTTGGTTTGCTGGATTTAACAGTGATTTAGTCGCGGTTGCTTGGGTTGGTTATGATCAACCCCGTGCAACTTATGAATATGGTGCTCAAGCGGCGTTACCAATGTGGATGGATTTTATTCAGCAAGCCTTGCAAGGGCAGCCAGAACATACGATGCCTGAGCCATCAGGTTTGGTGACGGTGCGGATTGATCCAAATACGGGCAAATTAGCTGCACCGTGGCAAAAAGATACTACCTATGAAATTTTCAGGCAGGGTGATATCAATATGCGTCAAAACAACGATAATTGGGTTAATCCAGATGAAGAAACGAGAGATGAAGGTTTTACGTATCGGGATGAGTCGGGTTTATCCTCTTCATCTTCTCAGAATGATCCATCGAATGATGATTCTGGTTCTTCTTCCCCCCAATATGAACAAACTGACGAGCAAGGATCATCACAACCGGAATCAACGATATTTTAAAAAAATGCGACTGTTTTAGCCCCTTCTCCTCGCTTGGGGAGAGGGGTTGAGCAGCAACAAAAAACTAACAAAACAAGAGGAATAATTTATGAATGATTATAAAGTAGCTGATTTATCATTGGCTGAATGGGGTCGCAAAGAGATTGCCATTGCCGAAACTGAAATGCCGGGCTTAATGAGTCTCAGAGAAAAATATGGTAATAGTAAACCGCTGCAAGGCGCGCGTATTGCTGGTTGCCTGCATATGACGATTCAAACGGCGGTACTCATTGAAACACTTGTTGAATTAGGTGCACAAGTTCGCTGGTCGTCTTGCAATATATTTTCAACTCAAGATCATGCTGCTGCGGCGATTGCTAAAGCAGGGATTCCTGTTTTTGCCAGGAAAGGTGAGACAGAAAGTGAGTATTGGGATTATGTTCTACAAACTATTGTAGGGCCAGATGAGTGGCGGCCTAATATGGTGCTTGATGATGGCGGCGATTTAACGCTGGTGTTACACGATAAATATCCTGACATTATAGTACAGGTGCGAGGAATTACGGAAGAAACCACGACCGGGGTGCGCCGCTTATATGACATGGCGAAAAATGGTACTTTGCAAGCTCCGGCAATCAATGTGAATGATGCAGTGACAAAATCCAAGTTTGATAATTTGTATGGTTGTCGCGAATCTCTGGTTGACGGTATAAAACGTGCTACTGATGTGATGATTGCAGGCAAAATTGCCGTTGTTTTAGGTTATGGTGATGTGGGTAAAGGGTGTGCAGAATCCCTGGCTGGCATGGGTGCTCGTGTTATGATCACCGAGATTGATCCCATTTGTGCTCTTCAAGCTTTGATGGAAGGCTATGAAGTTGTCACGATGGAGGATGTAGCAGCCATCGGTGATATTTTTATTACCGCGACAGGTAATGATCGTGTGATCACGCTTGAACATATGAAAAAAATGAAAAATCAGGCGATTGTTGCCAATATTGGCCACTTTGATTCAGAAATCGAAATTGCTGAATTACGTGCATATCCCTGGGAAAATATTAAACCTCAGGTTGATCATGTGATTTTTCCTGATGGTAAACGTCTCATCGTTTTAGCTGAGGGACGACTGGTGAATTTGGGTTGCGCAACGGGTCATGCAAGTTTTGTGATGTCAATGTCATTTACTAATCAAGTATTGGCTCAGCTGGAGTTATGGCAAAATGGCGAAAGCTATGAAAAACAAGTGTACGTTTTGCCCAAAAAACTCGATGAAGAAGTCGCTCGCCTACATCTTGATAAGTTAGGCGCAAAATTGACAAAATTAACGCCTGAACAAGCTAAATCACTGGGTGTGGCGATAGAAGGGCCTTATAAACCGGATTATTATCGCTATTGATGAGTATCGTCACTGTCGTGAACTTAAAGATGACAGTAAATATGGAAAAACGCTCGTCATTGCGAGGAGTTTACGACGAAGCAATCCAGAGCAATAGTCATAAAGGTCAAGATTGTTATTTTACGCTCCTTCTGCTGGATTGCTTCGTCGTAAACTCCTCGCAATGACGAGCGTTTTTCCAGTTTTTGTGATCTACAGAGCATTAAACTATGCGTATTTCCAGAATTTATACTCCCTCGCCACTTAACGAGGGCTCTACCATTGCGCTGCACGATAATGCAGCGCATTATGTTAGCCGTGTTTTACGGCTGCCAGTTGGAGCTGTTTTGCGCCTTTTTAACGGTGAAGGAGGGGAGTTTACTGCTCAAATAGCAGCGATAAGCAAACGAGAGGTTAATGTATACATTGAACAATATCATGCGGTGGATATTGGCAGTGCGTTGTTTATTCATCTTGGTCAAGTGATCTCCCGCGGTGAACGCATGGACATCACCATTCAAAAAGCCACTGAATTAGGCGTCAGTGCTATTACCCCCTTGTTGAGTGATTATTGTAATGTAAAATTAGAGCCGACTCGTCTTGAAAAAAAAATGCAACATTGGCAATCTATAATCATTAGTGCATGTGAGCAATCAGGGAGAACACAGCTTCCTGTTCTTTATCCTCCGGTGCCACTCAATACCTGGCTCAGCTCAGTGGAGGCTCGTTGCAGATTAATACTTGAGCCAAGCGCAGAGGACTCATTAAAAAATATTGGGTATTGCAAAGAGATGGATTTTGCTCTATTAATTGGAGGTGAAGGTGGCTTAAGTGACGCTGAGTTAGCACTTGTTGCACGATATGAGTTTATCGGGATTAAATTAGGATCACGAATTTTACGTACTGAAACAGCAGCGCTTGCGGCTATTTCAGCTTTACAAGTGCTTTTTGGTGATTTTTGCTAGATATCTGAAGGAACGACCATGAAAAAATCAGTTTGTCTGGGTATCTGTTTGAGTATTTTACTGACTGCTTGTAGCTCAGGAGACAAAACTGACAAAAACAAGCAGGATTTTCGGCCAAATAGTAAAGTAGAGGTTATTCCCGCGGCACAGATGGCTCTTGCCCAACAAAAACAAGATTTTCCTGAGAGTAAAGCAAACCCTGCTTTTCAACAATACGCTGAGGCAACAAACACCACGGCTATGGTTCCAGTTGACCTTCCAGATGGGGATTCAGGCACTTCGTTGCCAGCAATGACTGAACCGAACGCGCCGATTCAGCCTGTATCGATTCCAACAACTTCATTTGTTCAACCAATTAGCCTGCCTTCTTCCGCTCCAGCTCCTGTTCCCGTTCCTGTTCCTGCACCAAACACCAACAGTACGACGAATTCTTCTGTTGCAGATGGCAAAATGCAAAGTTCTGCCACGCAGAATACTCAAACTCCCATTCAAGCTCCCATTCAAGCTACAAGTCCAGTAACAAACAATAATAGGACACCCACCAATGATCTGCCCGTTGGTTGGTCAACCAAGCAAAATCCATCACCGAGTCAAAACCCAGCACCTGCAACAACGGCAACTGCCCAAGTGACACAAACGAGTGCTCCTGTCCAGCCAGTCATCGAGCGTTATGAAGCTTTACGCCAGACTAAACCCTCTACCCCTAAGGTGGTAACTCAGCAAGCTCAGACTTCGGTGCAAGCTCCTTCATCAAGCGCATATGCAAATTTTGATAATGTTGCCACACCAGTTACTTTCACAAACTCGCCTTATAATATGCAATTAAATTCATTTAATGGTTCGTCACAAGAATCCAGTGCTCCAGCTCCGACTCACCCAAGTAAAAATGCTACGGCTGAGTCGGCAACACCCGTTTCAATGCCAGCAAGTGCCTCTCCTAATGAGAATTAACCAATTAACTAACTAAAAGGAAAAAACATGTCTCATATTGCAGAAAATAATGAAAAACCTCAATTTGATCAAGAATTGGTTGATATTGTCAACTATGTGCTACATCATCCCATCAAGAGTGAAGAAGCTTTTGATACGGCGCGTTTATGCTTGATGGATACACTTGGATGTGGTTTGTTGGCTTTGCGCTATCCAGAATGTACTAAATTGTTAGGGCCTGTCGTGCCGGGAACCATTGTACCTCATGGTGCGAGAGTGCCAGGCACGCAATTTGAGTTGGATCCTGTTTCTGCCGCTTTCAATATTGGAGCGATAGTCCGTTGGCTAGATTACAATGATACTTGGTTGGCAGCAGAGTGGGGTCATCCTTCTGATAACTTAGGTGGCATTTTGGCGGTTGCTGATTTTATGAGTCGGCAACGTGTCAGCGAAGGCAAAAAGCCGCTTACCATGCACGATGTATTGTTAGCCATGATAAAAGCACACGAAATCCAGGGTGTACTTGCTTTGGAAAATAGTTTTAATCGAGTTGGACTCGATCATGTCATTCTTGTCAAAATTGCTTCCACTGCAGTTGTGACGGCTATGTTGGGTGGCAATGAACAGCAATTACTTAATGCACTTTCGTTGGCCTGGGTTGACGGACAAAGCTTGCGTACTTATCGACACTCGCCTAATACCGGATCGCGCAAATCATGGGCTGCGGGTGATGCAACCAGTCGCGCTGTGAGGCTTGCTTCAATGGCAATGCGAGGTGAGATGGGTTACCCTAGTGCATTAACAGCCAAAACCTGGGGTTTTTATGATGTTAGCTTTAAAGGGCTGCACTTTAAGTTTCAACGTCCTTATGGTCATTACGTGATGGAAAATGTGCTGTTTAAAATCTCGTATCCTGCAGAGTTTCATGCGCAAACCGCGGTTGAGTGTGCAATCAAGCTCCATCCAGAAATTAAACGTCATTTATTGGACGATATTGAGCGAATTGATATCCTGACTCAAGAGTCAGCGGTTCGGATTATCAGTAAAGAAGGGCCTTTACACAATCCGGCTGATCGTGACCACTGTATTCAGTACATGGTGGCGATTGGTTTATTATATGGCGAATTAACAGCTGATCATTATGAAGACAAAATAGCCCGGGATCAACGGATTGATACATTGCGTACCAAAATGCGCGTGAGCGAAAAGCCTGAGTTCAGCGTTGATTATCATGATCCTGAAAAACGTTCTATTGCCAATGCGATTCAAATCTTTTTCAAAGATGGTACTTCAACTGAGCAAGTAGTTGTTGAGTATCCAATTGGCCATCGTCGTCGCCGTGAAGAAGGCATTCCGGTGTTGGTTGAAAAATTCCATCGCAATCTTGAAACACGCTTTCCACGTCAACGGGCAGAAGCTATTCTTGCACTTTGTCAGGACAGCGATCGATTGTCTGCGCTACCAGTGAATGAGTTTATGGATTTGCTGGTGATATAAAGAAATTATCCAGCATAAGCCCGTATTAGCGGAAAAAAAGGCTTTTCATGTAAACAGACCCTAATACGGGGTAATGAAATTGTTTACCAACATTACCCCCGTATTATGCTAACAGCAATTTTTAGATTAAATATTATACTATACTTAAAAAAATAAAATTTTTGATAAAAAAAGGGGATAGAGATGTTCTCAAGCGAGCGTCCAGATAATTTTGAGGATTCTATTGGTTTTGGCACGAACGGAATTAGTAACAAGCAAGTTTTCGAAATGGCGATTAACGAAGGCTATCGGCTGTTTGATTCAGCCGATCTGTATCAAAACGCGGCTCTCCTGTCCAATGCAATCCAACAATCTGGCATTCCCCGGTCGGAGTTTTTTATCAATTATAAAATTTTGCCAAATCTTGGAAAGGAGCAGTTTTTATTAAATACCAATGAAGCTATAGATAAGTTTGGTTATATCGATGTACTTATGCTGCATGATGTCGTTGTTGAGAATGAAGAGGATTTAATTGATATTTTGGAGTCACTTAGGCCTTTGTTAGATTCTGGAGCGATAAAAAATATAGGTCTGAGTAACGTCGATCAAGTAAGGCTGAAATCTCTTATAGAAAAATTTCCAGAAATCAAATTCATTCAAAACCAATTTAGCCATGTTTCTTCGGACAATCAGGTTCGAAATCTTTGTATGGAGCAAGGAATTCAATATATGGGTTATGGCATTTTTGGGGGAAGGGCAGAGGGTTCTTGCACTTACATCTTCAAGCATGATGAACCTGCATGGAACATATCTTCGCTAATTTATCCTGAACTACATAATCTAGCTAACAAATATAGAACGACACCTCATGCCATGCTTTTGACCTGGGCTATTTTACAGGACACGATACAAATTCCAAGTTCTGAAAGAAAAGAAAATATGCTTGCAAATCTGAACACAAAAAATATTGCCGAACAAATGTCAAAGGAAGATAAAGACAAATTACTCGCTGAATTCAATCTGCAAGTACCCGCTGAAGAATGGATAAGGCTTCAAGAGCTTAAGGCGCAAGGTAATCGGTTAGCCAGACTGAAACTGTATGCTGGGAATGTGATGTCACCGAGGCATCGTGTGAGGGAAAATGTGCTGTCGAGGCATCGCCTGTTGGAGATAGTTTATCGTGATGACAAGTTAAAGTCCTTTTATGATGTATTATTTGATTACAGTGATCAATCTTATGACCCTAAAGAATACAGTCCAGAGATAATTGCTAAGTATGAAGAAGCTGATAGACAACTGTTCGTCAATATTTTCACTCATTTTTTGGAGGAAGCGCTGAAAGTTAGTGAGACTGAATTTGTCAGTGTTATCTCTGATTTACAAGAAATATACAAGAACTGTACGACGGATGCTGAAAAGACCCTGCTGCTCGATCTTGTTCGTGGGCTCGGGACACAAACACCATTCAATAGCAGACGCGCGCAATTGCAGAAGTATATTAGCGAGCAGACTTTCTTGAAAGAAGAGGGCGCATTTCAAGTTGAAAAACTTGAATCTGCTGAATCGCTTGGACAAGAATGTATAACTATTGGGATTTTAGGTCCTAATAGGAAAATATATATGCTGGATCAGGTTCCTACTAACATGAGCTTAAAGAAGGTGAGCGAGCTCTTAGTCGGAAAATTTCCAGACGATTTCAGAGATGTAGAGCCATCTTTTTATATCAGCTCTTCTGGTGAGACCATCGAAAAAGATGATTTATCAAGCAAAACTCTTTTAAATTTAAATATGGCTAGTGGGGAGTTTATTGAAATTGAAACCGCACTAAAAGGCGTGGGCAACAATCTGACTGGCTTTTTTCATCATGTAGACAGAGATCCAAAAGCATTTACTGCAACATACAACTCGCCTAAGTCCGAATCTCAATTAAAGCTAGAAAATAGGGATGATAAGCAGCATTTTAAAGGATTATAGAACGAGAAGCTTTTTGTTCGAATATTGTGCACGAACCTCAATGGGCGATAATCTGGTTAAGTATAGTTAACTTTAAGATTGTATAAGTAAAAATAGTAAGCTATAATTTACTGCATCTATATACAAATCAATTTAGTAAAGGATATTTGACTGTGGCTAATGAGTAAAAATATTGAAACAGCCAAGCAACGGGTGATAGATGCGCCAATCAACGCGCCCGTTTTGAAGAGCAACCTGATACAATTATTGGAAAAAAGATGGAACGGAACATTCGCCTTAATTGGCCAGACCTTGTTAAAGAAGCGGTAAATCGACGGAAAGAACAACATCTGACACAAGAGCAGCTTGCTGTTTTAGCCAATGTCAGCAAACCAACATTAAACAATTTTGAGCGGGGAAAAACGACGATTACGCTGGATAGTGCGTTAAAAATTCTGCGGACTTTGGGCTTGGAGTAAAATATACTCGTTATAAAATCCGAAAACCCATGTGCGTCGAGTATATTTATATTTTTTCCTCTTCAGCCACTAATTCCACCTGTTCGATTTTATTAAATCGACTACTTATTTTGGTGGCAGAGGTTCTTACTTCAGCAACATCATTATTGGCTTGTTCAATATGTTTAGCTAGCGCATCCATTCTTTTTTCAAAGCGGCCAAAATCAACTGCCAGCGCTTGTAAATGATTTTGAATAATATGTACCTGTTTACGAGTCGCCGCATCTTTCAATACCGCACGAGCCGTGGTCAAAATAGCCATGATAGTTGTGGGTGAAGCCAACCAAACGCGGGCTTTTTGAGCAAAGCTGATTAAATCAGGATAATGCCCATGAATTTCAGCAAAAATGGCTTCGGCAGGAATAAACATCACCGCACCATCCGCTGTTTCTCCTTCAATAATGTATTTGTCGGCAATGTCTTGAATATGCTTGCGGATATCGATACGAAACCGTTGTTCAGCAGCTTTTCTATCCGCTTCGGATAATCCAGGCTGAAGCATCGTTTGAAAGTTTTCAAGCGGAAATTTGGCATCAATGGCAATATTTCCCGTAGGTGCTGGCAAAAACAACATGCAATCTACTCGCTTGCCATTGGAAAGCGTGTGTTGTAGTGCAAAATGATTTTCTGGTAAGGTATTATGCAAAAGTGCACTAAGCTGAACTTCACCAAAGGCACCCCGCGCACGCTTGTCGGTCAGTAATTCCTGTAAATTAATGACGCTTGATGAGAGTTCGGTAATTTTTTTCTGAGCCGCGTCGATTACAGCCAATCTTTCGACAATCCGGGTAAAGGTTTCTGTGGTTTTTTCGAAACCATCACTTAAACGTTTTTCAACCTGCTGACTGATACTTTGAAGTTGTTTTTGAATATCCTGTGTAATACCATGCATACGTTCATTCAAACTGCGGGTATGATGACTGACATTTTCAATCAATTGCTGTTGCAGTGAGGAAGCCGTTTTTTGTAATCCTTCCTGCATGACAGACAGGCTTTTTAATTGTTGTTGGCTGATTTGCTCGCGGGAATGAGTATTTTCACCAATAATGATTTCTTTAAATTGCTGAAATGAACTTTCTATGGCAAATTGCCTGGTGAGTTGCTGCTTTTCCTGTTCGGTATGTTGTTGCTGCAATTGTTGCTGTAAGCTTTGTATTTGCTGCTGATATTGAGTGAGCAAGATTTCCTGTGGACGCAGACGATGAATAAGCGCAGAAAACTTGTACACAATTAACAGCGCTAATGCGATAATGGCAACCAGAGTGGCGATCGAATAAGTGAGTTGGGAAAGGATCATCTTTTTTTCCTGCAAAAATCATTCCGGGAGTATAACGCAAAATGAGTATTAATGAACCATGTTAACACAAGAGCAGCGATATATATTGCAGGAAATGGGTATTCCCATTTGGGAAGAGCGTAAATCAGTTGAAAAAAATGAGACAGATTTACCAGGGGTAAGCAGTGACGATTGGGATAGTTTAAAAAAAGAAGCTATGTCCTGTGTCAAATGTCCCTTGTCGCAAACACGTCAGCATGTCGTGTTTGGTGTGGGTAACCCTCAAGCCGAGTTATTGATTATTGGAGAAGCACCAGGAGCAAATGAAGATCGTGTAGGTGAACCGTTTGTCGGGAGAGCAGGGCAATTACTCGATGCTATGTTGGCATCGATTGATCTTAAACGGCAAGATATTTATATCGCCAATATTTTAAAATGCCGCCCACCGAATAACCGTGATCCCACTCCAGCGGAAGTCGCTGCCTGTACACCCTATCTTGAGCGACAAATTGCCCATATTAAACCAAAACTGATTTTAGCATTGGGTCGGATAGCTGCGCATTATCTGTTGGGGGTCGACACACCGCTTGGCAAATTGAGAGGGCAGGTTTTGCAATATGGTGAATCCAAAACTGATTTGATTGTGACATATCATCCAGCTTATTTGCTGCGAACGCCTAAGGAGAAGGGGAAAGCTTATCGGGATATGTTGACGGTTAAGCGGAAGTTGAGTGAGGTATAATTTTATTAAACCAACAACAAAGGAGTTGAATATTGGCTAAAAATTTTATCGTGCGTAATCAAGGTGAGCTCTTCACAAATTGATTTTCACTCTCGAAAGCATCAAGAATTTCTTTTGGTAATGTATCAAAATCGTCAGCAATTTTAATCCGACCTTTCCAGTAGCCTGGGCGTCTTGGTTCTGCAACTTCAAGAAATGGAGATCGTCAATTTATGTTTGTACCTTAATCCCTAAAAGTAAAACGGGTTTGTATTACTGTGCCAATGATCTTGCTCGTACCATCAAACTTATCAATGCTGCCATTTTGGTTAATTGGCATTAATAATTTATTGGGTCCATCGATAGTCAGTTCACGTAACGCAGCTTCAGTAGCATTAGCAAATTTTACTATGACAAGATCACCATCTATAGGTTTGATTTCAGGATTGACAATGAGAATAGTTCCCCGAGGAAATCGAGGTTCCATGGAGGGTTTGCTAGGCAAACCGTAGATAGCTGTATTATTTACTTGATCAATGACAATCCACTGCTCCCAGTTGTTGACAGTAAGATGAGCAATGGGGTTTGGTGATTTAATACAGTCTTCCCATGATATCACAGGGAGCGAGTGTCCTTGAGGTATTGGTTTATGGCGTTCAAGTATGTTGTTTGAATAGAGATCACCTAAGTCGACATCGAAATAATCAGCCAAGGTTTTCAAAGTAGAAATTCGCGGGTCAGTGGTTTTACCAGAAAAAATTTTATGTATGGTAGAAGTAGGAATATTGGTTTGTCGTGATAATTCAGCTTCGTTTATACCAGCTCGATGAAGCAGTTGTTGCAGATTATTGAAAAGATGATCTTCTTCATTAATTTGTTCTGGAAGAAGCTTTTTTATGATATTCATACATTTTGTTTTCAGCAGTTATTAGAACCAAAAGATTATGGCATACCAGGAAAGTTATTACAAGGCATTTATGATCTCCTTTAATGTATTAATTTCTACAATAGAAAAACAATGCTTAATTTGATAATCAATGGTTCGAATTTGAAAAATAACTATAACCTATTGTTTTATATTATATAATTC
>JABEVJ010000325.1 GCA_013043985.1 Legionellales bacterium
AAGTCGTATGAAGCTCACGACTCTTTTCACCTTCAAGCGCGACTTTCGTACGGAATGACATCGAGCGCTCAAAAATATTTTAGAAACTCGCGATCTCAAGCGCGGTGACTATATACTCACCGCGATCGCTATCGCTGAGAGTATATTGTTACCCCGTATTACGTTCTATCGCTATTTTTGTTCATATAAATAAGAAGAAAACCTGAACAAAAAATAAAGAAATAACTTATAGACATAGCAATTGCTGCTCCCACGCCGTTATACCTTGAGATAAGTAAATACCCAAGTAAAACATTGATAATGACTCCAACTATCCAGATATATAAGTAAGTTATCAGTAAATTGCGAGCGGCTAGATACTGTGCTAGCAAGATTATCATGGATGAAAAAAATGCCCCTGGAAGCATAAAATGTAAGATTTGAACCGCTGGCAAAAAAGCATTTCCGAAAAAAATATGAATAAACCAAGGAGCCATAAACCAGGTAAAAACAATTAACACAAAAATCAGTATCGCCATACGCAATAATACTTGAGTAATAATAGATAAATCATTTATTTGATATCTCAGAAGGTGAGGGAAAAGTAACAAACCAACAGTCGCTGGCAGCAGCCCTAATGCATCAGTAAGTTGTGCGGCAATAGAATAATACCCAACCTCAGCAAAGCTTGAAAACTCTTTCAACATAAGCACATTAAAACGTAATACAATGAGCATACATACGGAAATTAAATAAGCTTTTAATGAGTAGGTAAAGCCAGTGAGAAAAATATCATGGTGAAATTTAAGTGACAAAATTGGTTCGGAAGTATAAGGGGTATAAAGCGAGAAAAAAACCAATAAGGAAACAATCATCCATGCAGCGGCAATCAACGTAAAAGTGATTTCAATATTGTGGGTATAATATCCCGCAATAAAAACAGCTAATATAGTTAATATACTCGTTAATAATTGCGCTAAATTTAATAAGTTAATTTTGTCAGTGCCAGCCATTAAGCTGATACCGAGTAAATAGAACATATAAAGTGGGGTGAGTAAAATCAGAAACCAGAATTCATTATGAGAGGATAAATTTAAATAATAAGCGATACCGGTAATAATAAGCGATGCGCCACCACCAACAACAGCACTAACCCATCCACTGTTTAGCGTTAACTTCCTCAGCAGCTCAGGTTGTTTGACCACAAAGTAAGTGTTGCTTGTTTGTAGACCTAACATGCAACATTGAGTTAAAAGTGTCACCAAACTATAGATATAGAAATAATCTCCTCTTCCATTGACCCCCAAAAATCGAGCAGTCAATATGCTGATAAGCAGCCCGGAAAGCACAATCATTCCTCGTGATGCTAGGGTGAAGATAATTTTGCTAAGTGGCATTGGTATATAGTCTCCGCATTTGAAATTCCGGAATCTCAAGTGCGGAGACTATAGAACTTGATCGTTTCAGGTAAAGCTTCATCAAATGAAAAAGTGGGCTGCCAGGCTAATTCTTTGGAAATTTTATTGATATCAATGGCATAGCGAAAATCGTGACCCAATCTATCTTCCGTAAAACAAATCAGTTCAGCATATTTTTTTCCCGACTGGCGAGGATACAGTTTATCCATCATCATACAGATTGTTTCTACAAGTGAGATATTGGTTCTTTCATTATTACCGCCAATATTGTATTTTTCGCCGATTTGCCCTTTTTCTAGTATTAAATCTATGGCATAAACGTGATCAACAACATAAAGCCAATCACGAATTTGTTTACCATTGCCGTAAATCGGGATGGGGGTTTCCTCAAAGCAGTTTTGTATAACTTTGGGAATTAATTTTTCACTATGTTGATGAGAGCCATAATTATTCGAACAATTACTCATGGTGGTGGGTAAACCATAGGTTCGATGATAAGCTGAAACTAAATGATCGGCACTGGCCTTCGACGCCGAGTAGGGTGAGCTAGGATCGTAGGCCGTTTTTTCTGAAAAAGGCGGGTCATTTTTATTTAAACTGCCATAAACTTCATCGGTGGAAATATGATGAAAACGACAGTCTTTCGCATTGAGCTGATATGTTTCACGCCAATAATGCGTTGCTGCGTCTAATAATACCCATGTGCCAACAATATTGGTCTGAATGAAAATACCTGGGTTATTAATTGAGTTATCAACATGAGATTCAGCAGCAAAGTGAACAATTGTCTCAATCTGATAATCGCGTAATAAGCTATTTATCAAGGCTTGATCAATGATGCTGCCTTGAATAAAGTAAAAATGATCATGGTTGATAACATCATCCAGATTGGCAAGATTTCCCGCATAGCTTAGGCTGTCAAGGGCAATAATGTTGCGGTTTTTTTTAAGCTGTTCTCGAACAAAATGGCATCCGATGAAGCCAGCAGCACCTGTTACCAAGATATTTTTAGGCTTGTATGACATATCAATTTTCATCTAAGAGGGATTGTAAATAACGAACGTAGCTGTTTGAGCGAGTCGTATTGATTAATATCTGCATTTGCTCTTTATCAATAAAGCCCAGTCGATAGGCAACTTCCTCTGGCGAGCCAATTTTGAGTCCTTGACGTGTTTCAATGGTAGCAACATAAGTGCTTGCCTGCAATAATTCTTCATGTGTTCCACCGTCAAACCAGGCGGTACCACGCCCCAGCATTTCTATATTTAATTGCTCGTTACGTAAATAAATGGCATTCAAATCAGTAATTTCAAGTTCACCACGAGCAGAGGGTTTGAGTGATTTCGCATAATCTACTACCTGGTTGTCGTAGAAATATAAACCAGGAATAGCATAATGAGATTTTGGATTCTTCGGTTTTTCTTCAAGTGCTAAGGCTTTTTTAGTTTCTTTATCAAAATGAATAACACCATAGTCTTGTGGATTTTTTACCCAGTAAGCAAATATGCTTGCGCCTGTTTTTCGCTCGGCGGCTGAGAGTAGACGCGCACCGAGATCATAACCATAAAATATATTATCGCCTAAAATAAGCGCACAAGAAGAATCCCGGATAAAATGCTCGCCAATAATGAAGGCTTGTGCTAGTCCGTCAGGGCTAGGTTGCTCAGCATAGTTGATATTGATTCCCCACTGAGAACCATCACCTAATATAGCCTGATAAGCAGGCAAATCCCGTGGAGTGGAAATCAGTAGGAAATCACGGATATCCGCCAGCATCAAGGTAGTGAGCGGGTAGTAAATCATTGGCTTATCATAGACAGGCAATAAGTGCTTACTGGTAAACTGAGTCAGCGGATACAGACGCGTGCCGCTGCCACCAGCTAAAATAATGGCCTTTTTTTTAATCATTTGCTGTGAACCCTTAATTTCTTCAAGGAAATTATACCTATCGCATCTTGAAGTACGGTATAGGTATATACCGTGGCGAGTATACCATAAACTTAGTGGTAAAACAGCGGCTCTTGTGGTAGAATCCCCAAAATGTTAAAAAATTAAAGAGGGCAATCTTTGTTTTATGAATGGGAATTACACGCTATCAGAATTCGAAACAGCTCTATTTGACTATGATGTTGCCTCAATTCAAATAAGTGAAAAAAATTTTCAATCTTTGTCGCAGATTATTCAGAAAATGAAAGCAGGAAATGTACGGCTTGCTTACTTACAGTTGCCAAGTGTGACTGAAGTACAAGCACAAGTCATTGTGGCAAATGGTGGAAAGTTAGTTGATGAAAAAGTCCATATCAAATGGCAATTATCTGCACTTCAGGCTCAAAACACGATGAAGAAATCAGTACGAGTACGACGTTTCATTTTTGGCTATGATGAGCATATATTGTGGCAAAAAAGAGGGTTTTATGGTAAGATAGTCGGATTTTTTAAAAATTGGATGGGGGGTGTTTGGTGATGAGGGAAGATTACACACTACTGGAGTTTGACTCTACTTTATTTGGCTATGTTGTTGCCTCAATAAAAATGGATGAAAAAAATTTTCAATCTCTGTCCCAGATTGTCCAGAAAATGAAATTACAGAATGTCAGGCTTGCCTACTTGCAGTTGCCAAGTGTCAATGAAGATATAGCTCAATTCATTGAGCAAAATGGTGGGAAGTTAGTTGATGAAAAAGTCCATATCAAATGGCAATTATCCTCTCTGCAGGCTCAAGATACATCACTAGTTGCTGAATATACGGGCGAATATACGGACGAATTAAAAACACTTTTTCGGCAGAGTGGCGTATTTTCACGCTTTGCTCTGGATGAATCGTTTGTTAACGGTGAATTTAACAAACTCTACGACTTATGGGGAAAACAAGCCCTCTCGCCAGAATTAGGGGGTAAAATGTTTATTTATCCCATGCCGAATGGTCAGATAGCCGGTTTTGCAATGCGGGAATATCGAGGCGAGCAGGTGTTTTTTGGACAGATGGCAGTTGATTCACAATTTCGTGGCAAAGGCATTGGGCGTGCTCTGTTAGCGATGGTAAAAAATAGTGCTTATCTTGAAGGTTGTGAAGAACTCCATGGCATTGTTCACCGCATTAATAGTACTGCGCTCGCTTTGCATAAACCTTATGAAGAAGTCAGTTCGAGTACGACTTTTCATTTTTGGCTATAACTTATAGGGTGTCCAGATGATTCCATTTAATAGACCTTATCTTACTGGTAAAGAAATACACTATATACAGGAAGTGCTGACTGCCCGAAAACTTTCCGGTGACGGTAGTTTTACCAAGCAGTGCCATCAAATTTTTCAAGAAAAATTTGGTTTTCGCCGCTCCTTATTAACCACTTCATGTACTGCTGCTCTGGAAATGACCGCCATTTTATTGGATATAGAACCGGGTGATGAAGTGATTTTACCCTCTTACACTTTTTCATCGACGGCAAATGCGTTTGCTCTGCGTGGTGCAAAACTGATTTTTGTAGATAGTCGCGAAGACGAGCCAAATATTGACGCAGAAAAAATTGCTGCTGCGGTGACTCCCCGGACACGAGCCATTGTGGTTGTTCATTATGCCGGTGTTGCCTGTGATATGGATGCAATACAACAAATTGCATTTTCAGCAGGCATACCAATCATTGAGGATGCTGCACAGGCAATTGACTCATATTACCGCGGCAGAGCACTGGGTACATTCGGTGCTTTTTCGACTTTTTCATTTCATGAAACGAAAAATATTAGTTCGGGCGAGGGTGGCTTACTCGTTATTAACGATGAAAAATATGATTTACGAGCCGAGATCATTCGCGAGAAAGGAACTAATCGAAGTGCATTTTTCCGTAATGAAGTAGATAAATATGGCTGGGTGGATGTTGGCTCATCTTATTTGCCGTCGGATATCTTAGCTGCATTCTTATTTGCTCAGCTTCAGGAGTTAGATAAAATTCAAGCGGAACGATTACGTGTATGGCATCGATATGCGCACAATTTACAGTTTGGGGCAGAACAAGGTTGGTTTTCACTACCTTTTATCCCTGATTATGCAACCAACAATGCACATATGTTTTATTTAATTTGTCATAATCTCAATGAGCGAATAGCGCTCATGAATACGCTGAAAGAACAAAAAATATTTCCTACATTTCATTATCTTTCGTTACATAATAGCCCATATTATGTGGACAAGCATGATGGTCCTCTCTTAGTCAATAGCGATCGTTATACCGATACTCTATTAAGATTACCTTTGTTTGTTGAGCTTGACGATGATAGCATTGACAAGATTTCGGACTTGATACTTAAACACTTTAAAAAATGACAGATGTTTTTGTCAATATATACTCAACGCACATGAGTTTTCGGGATTTATGACGTAGGCATTTTTCGTCAGGTTGCACGATTAAAATGCGGTAATAGTTATTCATATTATCGCATT
>JABEVJ010000326.1 GCA_013043985.1 Legionellales bacterium
AACCAGCAATAGTTATTCATATTGTGCAGTTTTAATCGTTTCATAGGGCGGAAAAGAGCAAGTCAAAAACCCTAAATATGAAACGCTTCGGGTATATAGATATGCCTAGAAAATTTGCTTTTAACCGCTTCCTAATTCAATAATTCTATTATAAAATTGATCACTGCTCAAAGATTGATGATGCAAGCAACTTATTCATTTTTAAGGGCATTAATCTCTTCAATCGATAATTCTGTCAAGGCTATTATTTCATTAATAGACACGTTTTTAGCAAGTAACTTACGAGCTATAAATTGTTGAGTCCTCAAGCGTCCTTCTTCACGTCCCTCTAGACGTCCTTCTTCACGACCCTCTAAACGCCCTTCTTCACGGCCCTCTAAACGCCCTTCTGCAAGTTTACCAGTTATCAGTGTCTTTTCAGTACTTACTGCATCCCAATAACGATCATAGGCATCTAACTCGGCTGCGGAATAGGCAGCCTCTTGACTCAGCTCAACTGCCTCTTTAATTTCTGGAACCTCAAGCCATTCCACTGGCACCTCCCGGGTATTGGCATTCAGCTCAGACATAAACCGCAGCCATAAAACCTTCAATTTTTTATCAGAAAACGTATTTGCTTTAAACTTAGGTAATTCAATAATAATCATTTGTAAATCTTTCAGATATTGGTGCGCTTTATCTACTTTGGCTAATCGGTAATGGTGATACCAATCTGAGCTGTCCTTATCAAATGTACTCGCTAGTAACCCTAAACCATAAACCGGACGGAGCAGGTGATAATCATCGCCCTTTCCAAGCTGCCGAACATAGGCTGTGCTGGTTCCAAATAACATGCGTTGCACAAAGGTCTCTATCCACTGAATTTGCATTTCAACGATAAAAACTCGACCATATTGGTCTTTGCATTTAACGTCAACCACCGTGTACTTAAACCCCGGTATCTGCGGAACTTGTTCGCTCGGTAAATACTCCAAAGATTCTATCTGTCCATCTACTGGCAGTGGCAACAAGGCATTTAAAAAACTTTTCAGCAGATGCGGATGCTGGCCAAAGATTTTTTTAAAAACAACATCTGCTTTTGGGTCAAGATAACGTGACATGTTAATAAAGCTCCGAGGTGGTTTAAACTTTAAATATTGTAACTCAAAAAAAATAAAAATGCGAGAATGGATTTTTTTTAAATGGATATCGTCACTTAGCATCATAGTCCGTATTATTTGATGTTTAATTCTTTATAAAGAGCTAAAAAAGAGATTCCCTTAAGGATCGCGCCCGAAATAACTTCCTATTCTGGCATCAAATCTGAACATCATCTTGCGCCAGAATAGGAAGTTATTTTGGGCGCGATCCTAAGTTAAAAACCAACTTTCCTCTGACACGGCTCATTTCTAATAATTCATGCGCTTCTTTAGTCTCTTCCAGTGCTGTCGTAATGACTCTTGCTCCCCAGTGACGTGCTAATTGCACAGCAATATGCCCTACTCCGCCAGCGCCAGCGTGAATCAAAATATTTTTATTCTTCCAATCGTCTGAAAATGGCAGCAACTGTAAAGCCTGGAGTGCTGTTAATGCAGCCAATGACATACAGCCAGCTTCCAAGCTTCCAAGCTGATCAGGTTTATGGATAAGCTGGGCAGGCGTTGTCACAATGTATTCTGCATAACACTTGGGAGCTTCAGGAAAACCCGCAAAACCTAATACAAAATCTCCTAGACTAAACTCAGTCACCGTTTTACCTGCAGCAACCACCTCCCCCGATAATTCATATCCCAAGCCGCTTGGCAAATGGTCTTTTAATTGCTGCGAAACAAAACTGGTTCCCTCTCTGATTTTATAGTCAATGGGATTTAACCCCGCCGCAAATACTTTAACCAGAACTTCATTATCTTTGGGTTTCGGTATCGTTTTTTCGACTACTTGCAGAACCTCTGGTTGACCGAATTGTGAAAAACTAATTGCTTTCATAGTCAGTTCCTTATCACCAGCATTTTTTCAATTTGCATGTCACGAATAGTATAGGGAATGCCTCCCACACCTAAGCCCGATTGACGCAATCCTGCAAAAGGCATACCGTCAACCCGGAATGCGGTATGATCATTGACCATGACCGCCGAGGCATCGAGGTTTTGATAAACATATAACATACGCTCAATATCACGGGTAAATACAGCACCTTGAAAAGAAAATGGCAATGAATTTGCCCGTAAAATAGCAGAATCAATATCAGAGTAACGATAGAGGCAAACCACGGGGCCAAAAACTTCTTGCGTACTTACCCGCACATCAACTGGCGGATCGACTAAAACGGTTCCGCTATAGCAAGAAGCTGACAGTACTTCACCACCGCATAATAAGGATGCACCTGCATGAACGGCCTCCTTGACCCAACTGTCTACACGCTCTACCTCAGCATGGCGAATCAAAGGACCAATTTCTGTTTCTAGTAATGTAGGATCTCCTACTACCATTTTGGATACGTAAGATGCCAGTTTATTGGCTAAATCAGATATTATTTTTTCATGTACAAAAATGCGTTGTACGGATACGCAAACTTGTCCTGCATGATAAAAACCGCCTTTTGCCAAGAGTGGTACGGCATTATTCACATCGGCATCTTCTGCGACAATCACAGGTGCTACACCACCATGCTCAAGCGAACATCGTGCACCAGGCGCTAATTGTGAACGCAACATCCAACCCACTTTTGCACTGCCAATAAATGATAAAAATCCGATGCGAGAATCCGATGCTAATTGCCCAGCTAAGGAATTATCCTGCAAAACTAATGCTTGGCACCACTCTTCCGGTAATCCTGCCTGATAAAGCAGTTTTACAATACGTAAACAAGAAAGCGGCGTATTACTGGCAGGTTTTACGATAACGGGACATCCAGCTGCTACTGCCGCAGCAACCTGGTGAATGATCAAATTAACAGGATGATTGAACGCACTGATAGCAACAACAACACCGATAGGTTCATGTTGAGTAAATGCAATACGATTGGCTGAGGCGGCATTAAACTGCATGGGGATAACATGGCCCGCATCGGTTCGAAGCGTTTCGATGCATATTCTGATACCATCAATAGCGCGAGTCACTTCAACCCGCGAATCTTGCAGTGGTTTCCCGCCTTCCGCGGCTGCTCCCATGGAAAGCGCGTCATGTTGTTCTTGCATCAGTGCGATCAGATTGCTGAGAATTTCAATACGTTTTGCTAAAGGAAGCCAGGTCTTGCGGTTACGATAGAGTGAGTAAGCAACGGAAAGGGCTTTTTCAATGTGTACGGTATTAGCTGTTGCAACTTCAGCTAATAATTTATCATCATAAGGCGCGATGACTTTCAAAAACCCCGCTGGTTTTGTATCGCCTGCCACATACACTTTGTCAAATTGTTCAGTCATTTACTTTCTCCTAACATAGAGGCCAACTCTTCCGTCAATTTCATATTTTCACTGTAATCTACTGGGCAATCAATAATTACCACGGTATTATCGGCAATAGCGCGTTTTAGTGTGGGAATCAGCTCATCCGCAGACTGAACACGGTATCCTTTTGCACCGAAACTTTCAGCATATTGCACAAAATTCGGATTGGTAAAATCAATATTGCTGGCGCGACCAAAATGCGCTTCCTGCTTCCAGCGAATCAGGCCATACTCGCTATCTGTCCAAATCAACACAATCATCGGTGTACCAATTCGCATCGCGGTTTCCAGCTCCTGAGAATTCATTAAAAATCCCCCATCCCCAGTCAATGCAACCACAGTCCGGTCTGGATATAATAACTTAGCTGCAATAGCGCCAGGCAGACTGATCCCCATTGAGGCAAATCCATTGGCAATAATACAAGTGTTAGGCTGTTCTGCCTGATATAAGCGTGCCACCCACATTTTGTGTGCACCAACATCAGAAATTAAAATATCCTCGTCTTTTAATACCTGGCGCAAATCATGCAAAATTCGTTGAGGTTTGAGCGGAAAAGTGTTGTCTGTATTGTGTTTTGTTGTTTGCTCAACGATTTTTCGACGCAGATTGATCAGGGTCACATCTTTCTTTGCAGTAGCTAATGCTGCAATAGCATTCAATGAAACATTAATATCACCAATGACACCCGCAGCCAACTGGTAATCTTCATCAACCTCGGCCGGAGAAGAATCGATGTGAAGAATGGCCTTCTGATTATTTTTATTCCACAAATAAGGATGATACTCAATCATATCAAAACCAACACAAATGACTAAATCGGCTTTGTCCATTGCAAGCGAAACATAGTCATGGGCAGCTAGGCCGATAGTTCCGAGAGCCAAGGGATGAGAAAACGGAATGGCTCCTTTCGACATGAACGTATTGAGCACAGGAACATGCCATTTTTCGGCAAAATTTTTCAGGGCAGCGGAGGCGTGTGCGCGAATAACGCCATTGCCGATCATGATTAAGGGATATTTTGCCTCTCTAATCAAATCAGCGGCTTGTTTGACCTTGATTTCAGGGGGATAAGACTGTGTAGCCTGTTGAACTTTCAATGGATGTGCGTTTTCTACCTGCATTTCTGCAATGTTTTCTGGAAAATCAAAGAAGCAGGCACCAGGTTTTTCGGTTTGTGCTACCTTGAACGCTTTACGAACAATTTCAGGAATATTTTCAGGTTCCAGAATTTGGGTGCTGAATTTGGTAATGGGTCGAAATAAATCAGGCAAGGCTAATACTTGATGGCTTTCTTTATGTAATCGGGTTGTTGCTGCTTGTCCTGCAATAGCAACGAGTGGCGCGCGATCAAGATTGGCATCAGCAACGCCTGTCACAAGATTGGTGGCACCAGGACCAAGTGTTGATAAACATACCCCCGCTTTCCCGCTTAAACGCCCATGCATGTCAGCCATAAATGCGGCGCCCTGCTCATGGCGTGTGCAAACAAACTGAATAGAGCTGTTAAGTAAGGCATCCATCACATCGATATTTTCTTCACCTGGGATACCAAAAATATGGGTGACTCCTTCGGCTTCCAAACACTTAACCAGTAACTCTGCTGCTTTCATTTTTTCCATTCCTCACTTCACAATTTCTGATATAAAAAATTTTGCAACCAAACCCAGCGGCGATAACTCTCACCACTTTGTGCATTGCCTATCTCGCGTGCCTCACTTATCACCTTTTCACTTGGTTCACCGCTTAATAATGTTAAATATCGTTCTGCCGCTTCTCGCCCACCAAACAACTTTGCTAAATCTTGCTCAACAAATTGTGACCAAGTCAGCGCAGAGTCATAAGCAAAGCGTGCAAAAGCCAGATAATTGATTTCATTAACCGTCTAAGTTAAAGCCCCCTTCTTCGAGTTGGGGTTGAGTCATCAAGTAAATACGCAAACAATTTGATGCGCTAAATAATAACGCCTCTTCAGGAGTATCAAAACTCATTATATCAGCGTTCTGAAAATATTGGCGCGCCTGACGTACGACATGAGAATATGCTTTTGCATCACCAATTACGATAAGAGCGAGATTTGCACGAGAAAATCGTATTGATGCAGTTGTGGTGGAAAACAATCTCAAACACTCCTGTATTAAATCAAACAAAATACAACGCTAATCCGGTACCAACATAATGATCAAAACCACCTAATAGTCCTGATAATCGATGGCCATACTCTACATCAACAGAAAGCATTTTAAATACCAGGTAAGCAACACCGCCATCGGCATTGAATCCACTTCCTTGATCAGGTCCGGTATGAGTTTGGCCATAAACTTCTGCAAAAACTTGAAATGTACTCGTATCGCCCAGTGTCCAGGTAAGCACCAAATCAGGGTTGAAACTTGAAAAGCGGTCTCCTCCTGAGGATTCTGAAACCGTTTCTGAGGTAACTCCAAACATGCCTGAAAGAGTGAAATGAGAATTAAAGGTATAGTTGATAATGCCATTTACTGCAATTCCTGTGCCATCGCTGCCATTTGCATCGCTTCCGGTGGGTAATGTTACCAGGCTTTCAATGGAGCCAAGCCAATTTTCAGTATAACCAAGCTCATGTTTGAGGCCGATGGTGCTGGCTCCAAATCCTGCTGGAGAGACTGACGGCGCAATAAAGTTTGGTGGTAAGAAAACGAACTCGGTGCTATAAGGCAATCCAAAACGTACTTCAGGCTGCGGATAATTATTTTGATTTCCAGTTGGATAAAGTTCTTGATGTTGGTAACCCATTTCCAGGATGGCTTGATCATAAGGAACAGGACAGGCGTTGTCCGCTGCCGTCGGACGATCCACTAAAGATAACAATCCACCTGAGCCTGAACAGGGGTCAGATACTGTATCTGCAAGTGCATGATTCCATAGAACTGGAATGAAAATGAGAGTTAGAGGTATTTTATTAAGCCATTTTATCACTTGAAAACTCCATTTTACAGCTAAACTGTATAGTCGCTGTCGCGTAATGCGAAAATGGCAACAAATATGCGAAAACGCTCGTCATTGCGAGGAGTTTACGACGAAGCAATCCAGAATGCTCATAAGTGTCAAGCCCTTGATTTTACGCTCTTTCTACTGGATTGCTTCGTTGCTGCGCTTCCTCGCAATGACGAGCGTTTTTCGTTATTTGTTGCCAATTTCGCATTACGCGACAGCGACTCCATACCCATCGTACTTCAAGATAGAACAAATCCCTTTGGCATCGTTGCTAAATATCCTCTGAAAGCTGCACTTAAGCCAGATTGCTCAAGGTACTCGGCTGTATAAGGAGGTAAAACAGGCGCAAAATCAGCCTCTTCAATCAATAATGGCCATCTCGTATTTCCAATGGCAGTGCGCGCCAAATAAACCAGGCTGGCTCCTTCAGCAATTGACTTATTGGCATCGGCAGCGGTTTTAATTGCCCCGCCACCAATCAGTGGGTAATCGGCTTTTAATTGCTCACGGAAATACTGGATAATCGTTTTTTGGCTGCTTTGCTCGTGCTTTTTTGGAACTGCTTGACTATCAATGAGTGACAAATGGAAATAACTTGCCCCATCATCTTTCATCCATTGTGCAACTTGTAACATCTCGTCAAAATCAAGGCCACCGCCTTCTGGTAAGAGTCGCACACCCACCAAAAAATCCGCAGGCACTCGTTTTTTACAAGCTTGCATAATTTCACGTAAAAAACGAGCTCGATTTTCAATTGTACCGCCGTATTCATCTTGTCGTGAATTCGTGTCAGTGCTCAAAAACTGCGTGATCAAATAACCATTGGCACCATGTAACTCCACACCATCAAATCCTGCCTGACAAGCACGCACAGCCGCATTCGCAAACTCGGTAACCAAGGTGTGAATTTCTTGTCGTGTGAGAGCCTTAGGTTTTTCAAAGCCTGGAAAAGTAAGCTCAAACTCACTGGCACTCACGGGTTGCTGCCCTGTGACGCGAGAAGAAGAACGTACACCTCCATGAAAAAGTTGAACTATACTGACAGCTTGCTCTGCTTTCAGTGCCTGACTCAAATCAGCAAGCCTCGGAATCATCTCATCATTGTGAATGCCTAATTGTCCAGGCCACGCCTTGGCGTGCTCTGTGATAAAAGCAGCACAGGTAATAATCATACCAAACCCACCCTGCGCACAACTCAGTAGCCATTGGAACTCATCATCTCCCAGCGAGCCATCCTGATGACTTTGACTATTGGTCATTGGAGCCAGCACAAGGCGATTTTTCATTGTTATCTGGGAATTAAAGTGAAAAGGTGATAAACAGGAAATAGTTGCTGGGTTTTTCATATTCGTTTTCCTTTCAAAGAAAACGATTTTAGCCCAATTATCCCCTTACGGCAAATGAGTAAGCTCTTTCTCTACTGCTTAGATCACTCGCTCGGTAAATATGCTTTTGTGAAATTAATATAAATATGCTATATTTGTGCGCTCTATAAAATATAGATAATATGAGGTTATTTTCAATGCCTAAAAAAATTCAGCACCAGAATACTATACCAGAAAGACACGTCCTCGTTATGGGTAAATTTGCTGTCACATCACGTAAAGAAAATGAGACTCAAATTTATATTCCAGGAATTCAAACTTGTGTTTCTATATTACTGGAAAAAGGAAACACCATTGGAATTGCTCATTTTGACACACCCTATGCAAATGAAGCGACCATGATTGAGCTTATAAAGAAAATTAATAAACAAGAACCGAACTCGATTGCTCCAATGCACGCCACATTGGTAGGCGGTGATTTTGGTTTCAGCATGACAAACACAAAATCTATTTATACTCCTATAGCAGCGGTATTGAAGGAGCATGAAATTCCTTTTACACACAAAAATTACTCCATTAGTTTATCCTATGCTACCTTGCCTGTCCTAATTGCGCTTGCTGATTTTTGCGAATTCATCAATACTGGCCTGCAAAATGGCGGAATATCAACCATTTTTTCCTGTGTTGCACTCTTTATGCTTTCAGCATTGGTTACCACTATGCTGAACTCAGCTGGGCTTGATAATCTCTATACGATGGCTATCACTTTACCGCCAAAAGATGAAACAGCAAATATTTCTGTGAAGGTCATTTCCGGCAGAATGGCAACTAGAATGGCTGCTTCGCTCGCCAATGCTGACCAAAATCGGTTTTTAACACAGCGTAACACGGTTACTGTGACAGAGCGTAATAAACCTCGATTATCATATGTTCAGGAACATTTTTCTTTCAAGTAAACTGTTTTTTGTTAGCTGCGGGTATGTTTAAACTATACCCTCGGCGGTTCAAAAGAGGTTGAGTATAAAAAGCTGCTAAATCACCTATATTTTACATAAAAATGCATCATTTTATCAACAGTTGAGTGGTAATCTTCTTTTAAAAAAGTCACTTCATGAAAACAGTGGATCCTTCCTCTCCTCATCAGCATAAGCAAAAATAACACTTCCATTTTGTGTATACTTAACATATTGCGTGCTTTCTTTAGGACTGATTCCAAAACATCCCCAGCTTCGTCCAGTATAGCCATGTGTTTTGACATATTCTTCAGTGGCATAGTCAGCAGGATGAATTACAACCGTTCGTCGCAGGGCATTGTTGTTAACTCCATTTTCCAACCCCATCAGGCGTTCCGACAACCCATGCTTGCCATAGTATGCATTTAACGTTGTGTAAACACCCAGGCTGGTTTTATTTGAATGAACACTATTTGAGAAAGAACTGGCATAATTTAAGCCACTATTTTTTCCATGCGTCGTATAAAAATTCATGAGTACTTTGCTCTTTTTTAGATCAATCAGCCAAGCACGCTTTTGATTAGATGGCTTGGTAAAATCAATGATGGTCAATACGTCAGGGTTTTTCACATAACCATTTTTCAACGCCCATTGATAGCCTTGAATGGCGGAATGCAGAGCCTTCGCACTGAGCTGGGATGCATTGGAAATAATTTCTTTTTCATTAATAGAGGGTACTTGCGATAAGTTATAGGCAAAAACTGAATTCGTGATTGAGGACAGTAAAAATAATAAAAAGATAGAAATAAATTTTTTAAGCATACGTCAGCTCCTGTTAGTCTGCAGTGAGTTACTCCATCGTACTCCACCCTTTGCGGAAAAAATGGTTAGTTTGTAACATTGAATGCTGCAGAATTGTAACAGGTTTAAATCGCGTTGTCACATTAAGGTTTTATTATGAGCTCTTTTCTCTTTAAACGGGCATACCAATAAAAAAAGCTAACAGGTAACACAAACAACAAAATACCCAATGAAAAGACAGTTTCATAATGCCAGAAACTACCGACATCAATACCGGATGGTGGTTTAAATCCAATGGCAATTCCAATTACGCAGCCAAGTAAGCCAAATAGTCCAACAATTAAAGTTCCTACTCTGCCACCGTTAATCTGAAAACCTGTGCCGCCGATATTATTTTGCCATTTTAATTTAATACCTGAAATTAACATAATTACATACATGAATAAATAGAGTTGAGTACTTAAATCTGTCAATAACCAATAAGAGCCGTTGACACTAGGCATCAGCAAGAAAGCCAGACAGACTAATGAAACTAAAACGGCTTGTAGAAGTAATAAATTACCGGGGCTACCATGTTTATTTTCGCGGCTTAGCCAAGCTGGCAAAAAACCGTCTTGTCCCGCTTGCAATAAACCTTTAGCGGGTGAAATTATCCAACTCACCATCCCGCCAAGGCTACCAAGCAAAATCATAACGACTAAAACAGGCAGTAAAAATCTTGCATGGTAAACCGCAAGAAAGTTGTCAAATGCTTGAACCACTCCATCAACCAAATTAATTTGTGCAGTGGGCAAAATCATGGCAATAGTCAAAGAGCCTAGAATCATTGTTATTAAAATCAGTGTAACGGAAATTAATAACGCTTTTGGGTAGTCGTGACCAGGGTTTTTTAAATGGTTTGCGTGAACTGATGCCAGTTCTATCCCCAGAAATGCAGCAGTAATCGATGTCAATGAAGACCAACTATCGGTATTTTTAAGTGAAGGTATGAGTGCTGACCAATGCAGGCTAACTTGACTGGTGTGCCCACTTACTAGCCAGATAACTCCGCAAAGAGCGATCAAAACCATGGGAATAACCATGCCAATTAAACCGCAGATGCTCGCAAAACGAGCACTAATGTGGATGCCTCGCATACTAAGTAAGGTTAGCGACCAGAAAACAACCAGAATAATGCTGATGAGATAGACTTTATTTTGAGCAAGTGCTGGATCGATAAAAAAGATGGCTGTTCCCGCAATAAAGGATAAAATCGTAGGATACCAGACCATGGTGTTTATCCATTGCAACCAAATAGTGAAAAAACCCATGGATTGACCCAATGCCGCTGAACTCCAGCGATAAACTCCCCCTCCATGCTTGCTCCCAGCCAGTTCAGCTGAAATAAGCGCATTGGGTATTAAAAAGGTAATAGCCGCTAAAATAAAATAAAAAACCAACGAACTACCAAATAGTGCAGTTGAAGGAAGGTTTCGTATATTATCGATGGCACCTGTGATGAGCATCGCAAGAGAAAACAGGCCTAAATGATACGTCATTTTAACAGGTTGCATCCGAAATATTCCTTAAAAAGAGTCTAATATACCCGAAGCGTTTTATATTTTAGACTAATTTAATCTAAAAAGCAATTTAAATTTATGCTTTACAACCTAAATCCAGACCGTTGACGAACTGCTTCAAATAAGCTAATTCCTGTTGCGACGGAAACATTAACGCTGGAAACCGCTCCCGCCATCGGAATAGACAATAACTCATCACAGGAGTCCCGCGTGAGTTGACGCAAACCTGCACCCTCTCCACCCAGAATAAGCGCAATATGCCCTTTCAAATCAACATCATAAATAGTTTTTTTGGCGTCTCCTGCCAGGCCATAACACCATACACCTAGTTGTTTTATATGCGCTAAAAAACGGGCAAGATTAGTCACTTGCACAAACGCAACACTTTCTGCTGCGCCGCTGGCGACTTTGCGTACAGTTGGGGTAAGTGAAACCGCTTTATCTTTAGGAACAACTACGGCCATCACACCAGCGGCATCCGCAGTGCGTAAACATGCTCCCAAATTATGAGGATCTTGTACACCATCGAGAATTAAAAATAAAACTGGCTTTTCAGCATTTTTAATCCACTCGGTAATGTCCACTTCATCTATTTTTTTTTCAGTATAGATAACCGAGGCAGCTATCCCTTGATGATTGACATCCCCTAACAGGCGATCAAGATCGTCTCTTGATAGCTCTTTTATGCGTATTTCTCTTTTTTCAGCAAGCCCCAGCAAACCTTGCCATTTTTTTTGCTTGCCTGCTGAAGATAGATATATTTCATGAATATCTTGTTGCCCATTTTTTAAGGCGGCTTCAACAGCATGGACTCCGTAAATTAATTGCTTCATGTCCGTTTTCGCTTCTTTGGTTTGGGGGTTGCTGCCAGTGTAGTCAACTTTGTTTTCGGTGCATTTTTGGACTTTGTCGGACTCTTTTTCTTTGATTTCGCCCCTTTAGCAGGCGCGGGTGATTTTGAAGCTGATTGCGTAATATTTTCAATCAGATCAAAATCAATTTTACGCTCGTCCAGATCGACTCTTACCACGCTAACCCTGATGGCATCGCCAATCCGGTAGGTCTTGCCGCCACGCTCTCCTGTTAAACGATGATGTACAGGATCAAATCGATAATAGTCATTTTTGAGCGAGGTAATGTGAACTAAACCATCAACAAAAATATCCGTCAAAGTAACAAACACACCAAAGCCAGTGACGCCAGAAATTATGCCATCAAAGGTTTGGCCTACTTTGTTCAGCATAAATTCACATTTAAGCCAATTCGTTGCCTCTCGGGTAGCATCATCAGCACGGCGCTCGGTCATCGAGCAATGTCCACCTAATTTCGTGATTTTATCATGATCATAGGCAAAGGTTTGGGGTTTGCGTTTCGCTAAACGGTGTTTAATGGAGCGATGTACCAATAAATCAGGATAACGGCGAATTGGAGAGGTAAAATGACTATATGCATCATAGGCCAAACCAAAATGCCCCTGGTTTTCTGATTGGTATACCGCTTGCGCAAGGGAGCGTAATAACACCGTCTGGATAAGTGAGATGTCTGGACGATTGACGGTCTGTTTTAACAGTTTGGCATAATTCTTCGGCGCAGGTTGATCACCGCCACCTAGTTTTAAGCCTAACTCACCCAAAAATTTGCGGACATCAGCTAATTTATCCGGTGTGGGGCCAAGATGATTTCGATATAAAGCCGGCATTTTATGTGAGTCCAAAAATTCAGCGGCACAAACATTGGCAAGTAACATGCACTCTTCAATCAGGCGATGAGCATCGTTACGTTCGCGCGAAACGATTTTCTCGATTTTTCGTTCTGAATCAAAAATAATTCTTGTTTCGGGGAGCTCAAAATCAATGGCTCCTCTTTCAGCACGTTGTTTTTTTAGTACAAGATAAAGCTGATAAAGGTTATTTAAATGAGGAACCAGAGCTTTATATTTTTTGGTGATCACTTCATCTTTGCCATCAATGATAGCAGCAACTTCCTCATAGGTTAGCCGAGCCTTTGATTTCATAACCGCTTGATGAAATTCGTAACGTTTTACTTCACCTATTTTGCTTAAATGAATCTCGCAAACCATGCAAAGCCTGTCAACCTTAGGTTTAAGCGAGCAAAGCTCATTTGACAATATTTCGGGTAACATGGGAATCACGCGTTCAGGGAAATAAACCGAGTTACCCCGTTCTTGTGCTGCACTATCAAGTGCCGTATCAATTTTAACATAGTGTGAGACATCAGCAATCGCGACGCGTAAACACCAGCCTTGTTTTGTTGGCTCACAGTAAACGGCGTCATCAAAATCACGAGCGTCTTCACCATCAATCGTGACTAACGGCAATTCTCGTAAATCAAGTCGGCCTTCTTTATCTTTCGCAGAAACACGAGGTTTTAAATTTTTTATTTCCTCTAGCGCTTGATGCGGCCATTCGTAGGGCAAATTATGTGAACGAATAGAAATATCAATTTCCATCCCAGGAGCCATATGTTGGCCTAAAATTTCAACTACTTTGCCAATGGGATAGCTGTATTTTGTTGGCTGGATAATCAACTCAGCCATGACAATCTGACCATTCACAGCGTGATTGGTATGCTCTGGCGGAATGAGTATCTGTTGACGAATACGGGGATTGTCAGGTAAAACAAAGCAAGCTCCAGCCTCAACCGCGAAACGTCCAATAAATTGCGTGATGCCGCGTTCCAATACCTCAACAATAGCGGCCTCACTTCGCCCTCTGCGATCGACACCCGAGATACGGGCAACCACGCGGTCACCGTCAAATAAAGCTCGCATCTGTCTTTCAGGCAAAAATAAATCAGCCCCGCCTTCATCGGGCACCAGGAAACCAAAGCCGTCACGATGAGCCATTACGCGTCCGCGAATCAGCCCCATTTTTTCTAACAACCCATAACCCTCACGGCGATTACGTATAAGCTGTCCATCTCGCTCCATCGCTCTCAATCGGCGGCGCAAAGCCTCCAGACCATCTTCAGAATCAATGTGAAGAGCAATAGCAATGTCTTCATAGAGAGCAGGTTGTCCTCGCTCTTGCAAAAGCTGTAAAATAAATTCGCGACTTGGGATGGGATTACCATATTTGGCGGCCTCCCTCTCTGCAAATGGATCAATTTGTTTATGTTTCTTTGTCACGGAAGTAATATATCCCTAAAAATTTGAATAAGGCACCCAAACAAATTCAATTTGTTTAGCTACATCTTGATAACTGTTGCACATGCGCGGTATTATAGCGCGTTTACCTCCAAATTAGGATCTTAATGATGAAAAAATTATTGCCCGGATTAATCTGCCTGTTTGCCGTTCTTCTTTCAGGCTGTAAAACTATGAATAGTAACTATTCTGCGCTTACGCCATCTGGTGATAATTATAATCGTAATTCTGTTTGTGACAACCTCCGGCAGCAAATTGAGTTCAATGCTGACAGAGGTTATAGTACAACGAATATGGGTGCAGGCCAGGTTCAACAGCAGCAGTTGCTGGCTTCTTATCAGGCTAATGGGTGTGATAAATAGCTTACCACTCTTAACAACTCACCACCTCTGAAAATTAAGGGAGTGCGTGAACGCAGCCAAGGTGGGATATTCCACTCCTGAAAAAGTTTTTTTAACGTGTGGTGACCGCGCTCTGCGCCGAGATACAATACTTCGCCACCGCGACGAAATCTGACCGTGAGACTTTGGCCATTGGCGATATCCCGATAATCAGCGACTCGTAATAGACCAAGGCTGGCTGGTAAAAGCAGGTCGGCTTTTAAATCCCAGTCGCAGCTCCAATTGGGATCAAGAGGCGGCAACGGTTTCATCACATATAAGTTATCCCGAAAGCGACGCAGCTCGGCTCCTTCCCAAGTCACGCAAGGCTTTTTATCGTGAGCAGCGTAAATGACCGTATCGATGATGGTTTGTAGCTTAATGGTCGAGGGCGGTAGAAAACCATGCCGATGAATCCAGTACCGAAGAACGTTTTTGATCCGTGGCAGAGAAAGCTGTGTTAATTTGAGCACATTCATAGCAACAGAATCAGACTGTACCTGACTCAAATCCAGCTCTGCCAACTCACTCAAGAGCATTTCTGCTTCGGCACAATGATTTGCTGTGCGACTTAAGCAAGCAACGGTACCTTTCCAGCGTTCGGTTAATAAAGGTACAATTTGATGTCGTAAATAGTTTCGATCAATCTCTGAATCAAGATTGCTTTCATCGTTTATCCAGCTCAATTGATATAACTCAGCATACTCTTCCAGTTGTAAACGCGAGATGGACAAGAAAGGGCGAGCAAGCCACCCGTTTTGAAATTGCGCCAAAACTGGCATGGCAGATAGACCACGTACTCCCGCACCTCGCAATAACTGTAATAAAAGCGTTTCGGCCTGATCATTAGCATGATGCGCCGTTATTAACACACTGTTGGCTGGTAATGCCATTCGAAATGCTTCATAACGAGCGTGTCTTGCTGCCGCTTCCGGGCTTTCTCCTGGTGCGGGTTTGGCATTTACCCTTAAAACTTGCAAAGGAACCGATAAAGATTGAGCAAGCTGCTCGCAGTGATTCACCCAGTCATCGGCAAAAGGACTCAATCCATGATGAACATGTAATGCATAAAAAGGCGCATTTGGCATGGCAACACGCAGAGCATCTAACAAAACACAGGAGTCAAGGCCGCCACTGAGTGCGACATAAAGGCTGTCTATCTCAGTGGGTAATGCCGACAAGAAGTCTTTAATTGCAACATTAACGTCCATAAGACATTAAGCGTTTATAACGAAGTTCAAGCAATTTAGGCATGGGTATGGATTGTAAACCCGCTAACTTTTCAATCAGCGTTTGTTTAATCAATGCGGCCATGGTTTGTGGGTCGCGATGTGCCCCACCCAAGGGCTCAGGCAGTACCTCGTCAATTAAACCTAATTGCTTGATGCGTGAAGCATATAAACCCATTGCTTCGGCCGCTTCAGGTGCTTTATCAGCACTTTTCCATAAAATAGAAGCACAGCCTTCTGGTGAAATCACTGAGTAAATGCTGTATTGGAGCATATAAACACAATCGGCAACCGCGATTGCCAGGGCACCGCCTGATCCACCCTCTCCAATAACCGTACTGATAATCGGTGTTCTGAGTTGTGACATCACAAACAGGTTTCGAGCAATAGCTTCACTTTGATTGCGTTCTTCTGCCCCAATTCCTGGATAGGCTCCTGGAGTATCAACAAAAGTGATCAGAGGTAAATTAAATTTTTCAGCTAACTCCATCAGCCGTAATGCTTTACGATAACCTTCTGGATTAGGCATACCAAAATTACGCATAACCTTTTCTTTTGTTTTGCGCCCTTTTTCCTGACCAATCACCATCACTGGTTTTCCATCCAAACGCGCCGTACCTCCAATCAATGCTTTATCATCAGCATAATGGCGATCGCCATGCATTTCATCAAACTCGTCAAAAATAAGCTGGATATAATCGAGGGTATGAGGTCTATCGGAATGCCTGGCAATCTGTGCAGTATCCCAAGCTTTTGGGCTATCAAAAATTTTTTTGGTTAATTCGCGAGTTTTCGTTTCCAACCGCTGGATTTCATCAGATAAATCATTGCCTACTCCAACCATACGCAGCTCTTCAATTTTTGCTTGCAACTCGGCAATAGGACGTTCAAATTCAAGAAAATGTTGTGTCATGATAATTAATGGTATCCTCTCGTTGCTCTTAATCAGATTTTAGGTAACAATAGGGGATTCTAAATGCAGGAGCAATATGATGCAAGAAATACCCGCAACACAAAATAACGAACTATCTGCTGCACCTGTCACAGATGAGCAAATTCCGCCCATTGTTCCATGGAAGACCCAACTGTGTGATATCGCAATATTGATTGTTGGATTAATCATCATTGAATGTTTATTCGGTTATTTCAGACCATTAGCTCGTCCTGATTCTATCTCCTCTCTGGAAACTGCACGGGAAATACTCTTCAATCATAACTGGATTACCCTGACGCTGAATAATGCTATTGCGTTTGATTCTCCCCCGCTTTTCTATTGGTTAACCGCTCTCAGCTTTAAAGTTTTTGGTTACTCGCTATTCGCTGCCCGCTTTTGGCCTGGTATTTTTGGCATGATAGGGGTGATTTCACTCTATCTCTTTGGCACGTGGTTTGCAGGTCGCCGTATGGGGCTTGCCTGTGCACTTATCGCCACAACCAGCATGTTGCCACTGACCTTAATGACTGCGGCCTCACCTTATATCATGGGCAGTGTTTTTATCACTATTGGTTTGTGCAGTATTTATGCAGCAGGACAAACCGCGCCATCAACCAAACGAACTTGGCTGGTTGCTTTATTTTGGTTTACTTGTGGTCTTAATACCTTATTACTAGGTATTGCGGGTTTGCTGCTTCCTCTTACCATTGCAATTGTTTTCTTTTGGGTAATGACTGATACCATCACACTTAAAGCGCTCATTTTTTCCCCGAAAGGAATCTTCTTTTTTCTCATCGTAACCATCCCTTGGTATGTTGTTGTAGCTCAACACAATCCTCACTTTTTATATTATTTCTTCTATCAATCTATTCTACTTAGCTACCTGATTCATTTTCATAACGCTTTAGAAAGCTTTTTGCTTGTCATATTTGGGCTTTTTGCTGCCATGCTTCCGTGGAGTCTCATAGGAAATATGGGATATTGGGCTTGTCGTCCCCTCGATTGGAATTCTCGATTTGAAAAACCGCTTGGTATGTTTCTTTTAGTTTGGATATTCTTTACTTCAATTTATCTGATTGGCATTGCTCCGACGCAATTATTCTGGATTGGTTTACTTACGCCTGCTTTTTCAATCGCATTGGCTAAAGCATTACATCGATGGTGGAGCACAACAGACAAAGGCTTATTTTCAGCCTCTAAGAGTCTAATCATTTTATGTTTAGTTGTTTTGGCAGCGCTTTTCTGCTTATTAACAAGCCACTCAGGCGATTTTTCTCTCGGTTTTGTGCCTTCTCTTGCAGAAGAAATATGGCTGTGGGTCGTTTTCTCCATTTTCGTAATCGGAGGTGTATGCAGCTACTTTGCTCTTAAACGTCAAGATGGTCTGAAAATAACAACTTGGATATTTCTCCTCCTTGGTTTAATTGGAACAATCACCTTTGTTTCTGCATTGCCGCGATTGCGCCAAGACTCAATGCAGCCCATTGTACAGTATATTCAAACTCATCAAAAAAAGGATGACGTTATAGCAAGCTACCATCAGTATTACTCCGAAATTGGTTTTTCAATGCAAAAATCTCCTTTGGTTGTGGTGGATTGGCTTTCTCCCCCAATGTATGCCAGTCTGTATCAAAATCTGAGCAGTTGGGTTGTCACCTCCGCTTTTTTCTGGCAAACCATTAACCAAAATGGCCGCAATGTTTATTTCGTGGTGGCAAAATCAGATATGTCTTCGCTATCTGGTGTTATTCAGGACAATCATTTGAGGTCGGTTGCGGAAAATGGACAAGTTGTGTTGTTGACGAATGCCGCTGAGAGCTAGCATGAAAAAAATACATTATCAACTTGGCTTTGGTAACCATTTTTCCACGGAAGCAATGGTTGGTGCCCTTCCTCAAGGTCAAAACAGCCCTCAAAAACTGCCCTATGACTTATTTACCGAACAATTATCAGGAGCCTCTTTCACGACTTCGCGCAAACAAAATTTGCACACCTGGTTATATCGTCGTTATCCCTCCGTATTACACAGTGATTTTCAACCCTATATTGCTGAAAAATGGGTTGCTACAAGCAACTCACCACAACCCCCAGCAAGCCCAACACAAATGAGGTGGGATCCGCTTCCTTACTCTGCTGAGCCAGTGGATTTCATTGATGGCATGATTACCTATGCTTATCATGGTGATGTCAGCCAAAAAACGGGTGCCAGAGCGATGCTGTATGCGATTAATCAATCGATGAGCACTCGCTTTTTTTATAATAGTGATGGTGAATTACTTATTGTGCCGCAAGAAGGTGGATTGCATCTGCGAACTGAATTAGGCTTGCTGGATATTTCTCCGGGCGAAATTGCCGTTATTCCAAGGGGAATTAAATTTCAAGTTCAACTACATTCATCGCAAGCCCGTGGCTATGTGTGTGAAAATTATGGACAACCTTTTCAACTTCCTGAACTAGGGCCAATTGGAGCAAATGGCTTAGCAAATCCACGCGATTTTCTTGTGCCAGTGGCTTTTTTTGAGGATGTCCAAGCAGACTTAACGTTGTTGACTAAGTTTCAAGATCATTTTTGGGAGACAAAAATCCAACACTCGCCTCTTAGTGTGGCTGCCTGGCATGGGAATTATGTGCCGTACAAGTATGACCTGGCGCGTTTTAACTGCATTAACACAGTGAGCTTTGACCATCCCGATCCTTCTATTTTTACTGTTTTAACAGCACCCTCTGCGCTACCAGGGATTGCAAATGTAGATTTTGTTATTTTTCCACCTCGTTGGATGGTAGCTGAACATACTTTTAGACCGCCCTATTTTCATCGTAACATTATGAGTGAATTTATGGGGCTCATTCAAGGCGAGTACGATGCAAAAGTGAGTGGTTTTTTACCTTTTGGAGTCAGCCTGCATAACTCAATGTCTGCACATGGTCCTGATAAAGCTGCTTTTGACCAAGCAACTCATGCGACATTAGTGCCTAAGTATTATAAAAACACCTTAGCCTTTATGTTTGAAAGTTATTATGTCTGGCGACAGACTGCATTTGCTCTTAATTCTCCACTTCGGCAGAGTGATTATTTAGATTGTTGGAAAGGACTCAAAATTGTCACAAAGTGACCTAATTTGTAAAACAAATTTCAATTTTGCCAAGAAATAAAATTTTTCTTGCCTTATCAATTCGTTATATTATACTGCTCAAATGGCATGTCTTATGAAGCCTGGCATGGTTTTTGCTTGATCACTAGTAACATGCTTCGACAAATTAATTGTAACATTTAGGGAGTAATGCGATGAAAACGACAACAACTCAACAAGGTTTTACCTTGATTGAACTCATGATCACTATCGCGATTGTGGGTATTCTTGCGGCAATTGCCATACCGTCTTATATTGGGTATACAAACCGTGCCCGATTTGCAGAAACGGTTACTGCTGTTTCATCACTCAAATCAGCCGTCGCTGCTTGTGCTGATGCTTTAGGTACAGTTACTGGCTGTAACAACGCTACCAATGGAATTCCTGCTGCAACAGGTGCAGTTGGTAACGTGACCTCGATTGCTACGGCTAATGGCGTGATTACAGGTACAGGTAAAGCCGCAGGAACCAGCTATACCTATATCCTAACACCAACATACAACGCAGGAACGATTACCTGGGTTGCAACTGGTACCTGCTTTGCTGCTGGTGTTTGTAGTTAATCTAATTGGTATAAATCATTCAATGCCACGCTCATCTTCGATATGAGCGTGGCGTTTAGGATCGCGCCAGAATAGAAAGTTATTTCGGGCGCGATTCATAAGGATGTTAAATGTCTCCTCCACCAGTCCCCACTATTCTTAACGTCTTAGCAAAGCACTTGGTTGATGATGGCGTGCTTGATGAAAGCACAGCCTTGCAGGCACAGCGCGCGGCACAAGAACGACAGTTACCCTTTATTACCTATCTTGTTGAAACTCACGTAGTCAAAGCTAAAGCCATTGCTATGGCGGTTTCTATTGACTTTGGACTTCCTCTGATTGATCTCCATGCTATTGATAAAGAGGCTTTACCTCGTGGCTTGGTAAGTGAAAAATTAATAAATAAACATCGAGCTGTTCCCCTTTTTCGTCGAGGTGATCGGCTTTTTGTTGCCGTTGCTGATCCTACCAATACAGCACCTTTGAATGAATTCCGTTTCCATACTGGGCTTAAAACATATGCTGTTCTTGTTGAGGAAGATAAATTAACGCAGTTGATTGAAGATTCCTTAGGTGAACAGGAAGTCGTTGCTCTTGGTGACTTAAGCGATAGTGATTTAGAAGATATTGATATCAACAATGAGCCAATTGAGCAAGAAGAACTGGCAAGCAGTGATGCTGAAGATGCCCCTATTGTTCGCTTTGTTCATAAAATTTTACTTGATGCCATTAAACGAGGGATCTCGGATATTCACTTTGAGCCCTATGAAAAAATCTATCGCATCCGTTTTCGTAAAGATGGTATCTTATATGAAACAACGAGCCCTCCTATCAACTTGGCAAACAGAATTACTGCCCGTATCAAAGTGATGTCAAGACTGGATATATCTGAGCGTCGTATTCCTCAAGATGGCCATTTTAATATGGCTTTGACAAAAAAACATACCATTAATTTTCGCGTTAGCTCTTGCCCAACCACTTATGGTGAAAAAATTGTTATTCGGATTCTCGATCCTCAAAAACTGCAACTCAGTATTGAATCACTTGGTTATGAGCCTCATCAGCAAGCCTTATTCCTGAGAGCGATTTCCAGACCACAAGGCATGTTTCTTGTCACAGGCCCAACTGGTAGTGGAAAAACCGTCTCGCTTTACACGGCATTGAGCAGACTCAATACGGTTGAGTGTAATATTTCAACCATTGAAGACCCTGTTGAAATTGAGATTCCTGGCATTAATCAGGTATCAGTCAATCCCAAAGCGGGGATGGAGTTTGCCCTTGCCCTTCGCGCCTTTTTACGTCAAGATCCAGATATCATCATGGTTGGAGAAATTAGGGATCTTGAAACAGCTGAAATTGCGATCAAAGCTGCGCAAACGGGTCACCTGGTTTTGTCCACACTTCATACAAACAGTGCTCCTGAAACTTTGACACGATTAGTAAATATGGGGGTAGCAACTTATAATATTGCTACCTCAGTTAATCTTATTATTGCCCAACGACTTTTGCGCCGTTTATGTCCAAACTGCAAAATACCAATTGAAATTCCTCGGGTTGCTCTTTATGAAGAGGGATTCGAAGAGAGCGATTTAACCGATTTAAACCTTTTTGCGCCCTCAACACAAGGTTGTGAACATTGCAAAAAAGGGTACAATGGTCGCGTTGGTATCTATGAAGTGCTGGAAGTAAATCAAGATATTGGTCAAATTATTATGTCTGGCGGCAACTCAATGGACATCGCCAAAAAGGCCATGGAACAAGGTATGCAACCATTGCGACGCTCGGGGATAAACCGGGTCAAAGAAGGCATCACCAGTTTAGAAGAACTTAATCGTATTATTAGGGAAGATTAATGCCGCCGACAAAATCGCTTTCTACTTATATCTGGCGTGGTAAAAACAGTGCGGGTGTCGCTATTTCCGGTGAAATGAAGGCATCCAATCAAATGATAGTCAAAGCTGAGCTTAGACGTCAGGGCATCTTCGTTTCTAAAATCAAGAAAAAAAGCAAACCTCTTTTTTCTTTCTTTCATAGAAAGAAAATTGCAGCTGCAGATATTGCCATTTTTACACGACAATTATCAACTATGTTGGGAGCAGGAATTCCTGTTGTGCAATCCCTCGATATTCTCGAACGCGGACAAACAAATGAGCAATTTAAATCGCTTGTCAATCAGCTCAAGGTGGATATTGAGTCAGGGCTGACTATGTCGAATGCATTGCGTAAACACCCTCTTTATTTTAATAATTTATATTGTAATCTGGTTGCTGCGGGCGAACAATCAGGTACCCTTGACAGTATGCTGATTCGACTGGCGACTTACCGCGAAAAAATTGAAAGTATGAAAGATAAAGTAAAAAAAGCTTTATTTTATCCTACAGCAGTTATTATTATCGCCACTCTCATTTCTGCTGGACTATTAATTTTTGTTGTTCCTAAGTTTCAATCCGTATTTGCCAGTTTTGGAGCACAACTTCCCGGTCCGACGCTTCTGGTAATTAAGATGTCAAATATTTTGCAAAAATATTGGTGGTTAATTTTTGGCGGAATAGGTCTAATAATTTGGCAACTCATTCGTCTTCGACAACGTTCTCACAAATTTGCACAATTTATTGATAGAATGGCTTTTCGCTTGCCTATTCTTGGAAATATTTTACATAAATCAGCCATTGCCGGTTTTGCTCGAACACTGTCAACAACATTCGCGGCAGGTTTGCCTCTAATCGATGCGTTGCAAGCTGTGGCCAATGCATCTGGAAGTGAAATTTATACCGATGCTATCTTAAAAATTCGCGATGAAGTTTCCAGCGGGCAAACTATTCATTATGCGATGGCAAATACGAATCTTTTTCCTAACATGGTGGTTCAAATGATCACTGTAGGAGAAGAATCAGGATCGCTGGAGTTAATGCTGAGTAAGATAGCTGACTTTTATGAAGAGCAAGTTGACAATGCTGTCAATGGTCTCAGTAGTTTGCTTGAGCCTATCATTATGGTGGTACTGGGAGCAATGATAGGTAGTTTGGTCATTGCCATGTATCTACCTATCTTTCGTATGGGAAATGTCGTTTCAGGTGGTGGAGGATAACTTTAGTAAGATAGTTCGCAAGAGGATGTAATAAGCCCAGCCCTACCTAAAACTTCATGTGTTTTTTTGCTACCAAAAAAACCAGCTTTCGAACTATTCCGTAAGTTCTGTTTCCGCAAATCATTTATAGAGCTTCTTTTCACAACGCCTCTCTCCTCAAACAAAAATCTTCCATTTCTTGCATCAGGGTTTTGGTTTCCTTTATTCCCCTTATTTTCCTTATTAACATTGTTTTCTTTGTCTTCTTTATTTGGGTTATTTTTTTCTGATTTTAACGCCTGTATTTTGCTTTTTTTCTTGGCAATTTTGGCATCTTTTTCATTTAATTGAGCATCTTTCTCTTTCAATTCGGCCTGCAGTTTTTGAAGCTTTAATTCCATATGAAGATTTTTATATTTTTTGCCAGAAACTTTTTCATCCAACTGAGTATTTTTACCTTCCAAGGCAGTAATCTTCTCATTTTTCTTATTTAGTTTATTAGACAACTTTTCAACTCGTCTATTATGATTTTCATTGACTGCGTGAAGTGCATCTACATGATTTTGATTTACTAAGTTAAGTGCATTTAAATGATTCCTCTCTTGCTCTTCTAGTTTATAAGTATTGAATCCCTCTTTTAGAGTACTAGTTTCTTTCTTTATTTGCGCGATTTTAATGTTTTGCTTTCTTTCATTACGCATGGTGAAGTAAATGCTGGTGCCCATAGTTAAACCAAGAAGTACCGCACCTACACCTACTGGCCCGCCTAGTAGAAACCCCAAGCCAAACCCAGCGAGGACAATCGTAATGGTAGCCATTATTTGCACAGAATCGCGCACACCTGTAAATATATTTCGACCTTCAGAAATTCCAGTGGCAATTATTGAAGATGTTTTTTCACTGTTCCGACTAGGAATATTGGTAAAAACATCTTTTTTGGTGTTTGTTATCGAGCTACCAAGACTTCTAGATAATAATCTCTTCAACTCATCCCTTCCCGGAGCTAAGTTTTGTGAGTATCTTGTAAGGTAATCTGTAATTACACCCTCTTTAATTCTCTGATTGTTTTCAACAGCCGCACGCTTTTTAGGTGAGAGGTTTTGGAGGTCTACCCCAGGAGCACTTAAATTTTTGGCTACATTTTCTATTAAGTTTTTTTTACTTTCGTCATTATTGTTCTGTTCAAGCTCTTCCAGAATTTTTTTAATTTCAATTTTTTGCTCAGTAAGAGCATTAGCCAATTGTTGCTGACGATCTTTTTCTCTTAATCGCCGTAAATAAAATGCCCCCGCACCACAACCTAAGATTCCTAGCGTAGCTGCAATATAGAGTAGAGGGCTTGCAACAACAGCAACACCAACAGAAACACCTATAAGCGGTAAAAGAACAGCTAAAATAATAACGCCACTGCCCACTAGGAATACCCCATCTGCAGCTGATTCCAAAAGCTGAAGGAGGAAAATGAATTTACGTCCTTTTGGTTTAATTGGTGTAACAGAATTGTTTGGCATGGTTTTTCTCAAAAATTAAGACTATATCTCCTATATTACAGTTAGAAAGTTAAACAAATATTAGCTGTTTGGTATCTTTTACCAGGTTGCTCTGTAGGGGACAAAAAATGGAAAAGCCTCGGCGTCATTTGATTCAATGTCATAGCTTGGGCAGCCCATCCTTTAATTCTGGATTCACCTCTTTATTTTTAGATTCTGAATCAGGGATATCGATATTTTGGGATAGATCTTTTTTAGCTTGAATATGGGCTGTTACTGCTTGTTTAAGAGCTTGATCAGGAAAAGAGAATGCGTCTTTTTTTTCCGAGGGATTTCTGGCTTCATACGCAAGAATTTCTTTATTGAGCAGGTCTATTTTTGCAGGCAGTAATTTAGCAAGAAATGTTTTAATAAACTGAGTACGCATATTTTCATCTTTTTGCTCAGAAAAATTTGGAATCAAGCCTTGATCAAGTATAGCCGAACCAACTTCTATCAATTGCTCATCTGTTATGCCACTGCTCGTAATAGTGACCAGTTTTTTATTTTCTGCCAGCTTTTTTTGCTCTGGATCATCTACTGCCAAATCAATTGCATCCTCAATTTGTTTTTTTGCCGCCATCGCTATCACGACAAAAACTGCGGGGATCATATTGACTTTTCCCATCACTTCAATAGAATTTTTTCCAATGATAATCGGATATTCATGGTTTTGAGTTTTAATAATCAACTCCCCCATGTTTGTGGATTGAGCTGTGTTTTCATTCCCAGGCTTGGCTTCAATGGAGGTAATTTTTTCATTACTCTTTAGCTGATTATTACATTGAGCAATAAACCCCATTTTCACCGGATTATTTTGATTCGATTGTTTGAAATGTTTCCATATCCAGTGAGAAATAGCTGTTTTTTCAACAGCAACACTGGATTCATTGACAATTTTTTTCTTACTTTCGTTATTTTTGTCATTACTCGACTCAATTTTATCTTTATTATTCTTTTGCTCAAAAATATTTTGCGCACTATTACTTTTCTCAAGAATGTTTTTTTGAAGATTGCTCTTCTCAATATTCTGGGTTTGCTTTTTATTATTGTTTTCGATGTTATTTTCATCAATCTTACTATTAATAGGGGCTGTCATAAATAACCTCGTTAGAAAACCGAAAACTCATGTGTGTTGAGTATATACCCGAAGCGTTTCATATGACGAAAAATAGCGGCGTCATAAACCCCTAAATATGAAACGCTTCGGGTATATGATATGGTATACCGATATTTGTCGAGTATACATTAACTTGATTCAACAGGCTTGTACAGTCAAAGGCAGATTTAATCATAACCATATTGAATTTACATCTATGTTGTGATATACCCGTAGTGTCTCAGGAATAAAATAATATCCTTTAGATTTAATGGGGGAACACTATGTTGCCGGATTATTCTCATTTAGTCTTCTTTTTGACAACTACCGTTTTATTAAACATCCTTCCTGGCAGTGATGTGCTTTACATCGGCAGCCAAAGTTTATATGACCAAAAACAAGGTATTTTTGCCGCTCTTGGTATTAGTACGGGCATCGCATTCTATATTGTTGCGACAGCACTTGGTTTAACGGCCATATTACAGAGCTCAAGCATGGCTTTTAATATTATAAAAATCATTGGCGCGATATATCTGCTCTATTTGGCTTACAACATGTTTACACAAAAAGAATCGCCCATTTCGGTTACAAAAACTTCGTTAAAATCAAAAAGTTCTGCTTATTATAAAGGCGTATATACTAATATTCTTAACCCAAAAGTGGGCATTTTCTTCGTAACTTTTTTACCTCAATTTATCAGTCCTTCCCAAGGATCGGTAGGATTACAATTATTATCTCTTGGCATCATCTTTCTCATTTCTGGTACCTTAGTTAACCTGATCTATGTATTTTTATTTACACAAGTCCGTCATCTATTTATCAAAAAACCGCATTTGCAAAAATGGCTGAATAAGCTGACAGGGAGTATTTTTTGCCTGATTGCCTTGATGGTTATCACTTCAAAACAAGAAGCATAAATGTGATAAATCTTAATTACACGACAGCGACAGTTATCCACAAATTCTGTGGATAACTCTGGGAATAAATCGTGTTTAAATCTATTTTACCCGTTTCTTTCGCCTTGCCATTATTTTACACAGCTTAACAATGTGAAAATAACTTCATATATATCAAATTGTTACAGGCGCACCTTTCTATCTCTCTGATTTGCAAAAAGAAAGCAACATTTATTTTCCCTCAAACAGCAATGTGAATAACTAGCGCGTGTCCTCAATTAATATTTATTCGTCAACTAGGGCTTGACGAGCTTGTATCTTCTCGGTATTATGGCTTTCGTTTTGTCGGGGTATAGCGCAGTCTGGTAGCGCACCTGCTTTGGGAGCAGGGGGTCGCGGGTTCGAATCCCCCTACCCCGACCAACTTAATTTTGTATAGTCTTAAATGAAATACTCATGTGAGTTGAGTATGAATAGCGGCTTGACATAGATCAGGCAAGCCAACTATTCATCGAGTTACCTGACAGAGAATTGCGTCATCAGCATTCCAGCAAAATGAGTTTACTGGAACATTAAAGCGAACAGATACTGTGCTCGTAGCTCATCCGGATAGAGCACCGGCCTTCTAAGCCGGGGGTAGCAGGTTCGAGTCCTGCCGAGCACGCCATTCACTGTTAAGACATACAAAAGAGATTATTTTTACCTTATCAGTGGTGGACGTAGCTCAGTTGGTAGAGCCCCGGATTGTGATTCCGGTTGTCGTGGGTTCGATCCCCATCGTTCACCCCATCTTTTCAATATACTCAACACACTTGAGTATATATACCTCTTCCTAATCATCTCCTAGAGGTAAACAGCAAAACGGGCCGTTAGCTCAGCCAGTGTGTCGCCATTTTTTGCTAAACCTTTTGGGACTCCGAGTCCGCCAAAAGGAGCAAAAAATTGGCGACAAGTATCGCCTGCGGCGTGCCCTCG
>JABEVJ010000327.1 GCA_013043985.1 Legionellales bacterium
AAGTCGTATGAAGCTCACGACTCTTTTCACCTTCAAGCGCGACTTTCGTACGGAATGACATCGAGCGCTCAAAAATATTTTAGAAACTCGCGATCTCAACCGCGGAGACTATATACCCCATTTCAAACCCGAAATCTCTACTGGGGTGAGTATCTTTTATTAACAGTAGTATTTGGTACCAACTGTTTGGTTTGCTTTTCATTGGACACCTTTGAGAAAAAAGGAGAGACAACATTTTTTTCAGCGTAGCTAGAAAAATTGTTTATGTTATTCCGATGAGAAATGATCTGTTTGATTTCTTTTATTAAAGGCTCTTCTCCGTTGTTCTGATTGATAATATCCTTAAATTCATCAAAGTATTTTACGATGTTATCGTCAGAAACGCAGTTGTTTTCGAGAAATCTAGCTACTTCGCCAACATATTGTTTTTGTAAACAACCATCATTGATTGTATAACTATTATGACAACTCTCGCCCGTTTGTTCAGTCGTACCCAAAAAAACAAAGTTTTCATTGAGGATAATTTTTTCGCCAATTTTTTGCGAACCATCTGCTTTGTATTGATTTATCAGAGAAATTAATTGAATAAAATTATTGCGTATTTTATCTTTATCGCCTTTTGTTTGCTTTGCATCAGTTTCAAAAGACATTAAAGTAGCGAGTAAAGCACATAGTGGATTAGTTGCCGCAGCTGTTTTTAACGGGCTGCTAACGTTATAATTACTCGCAACCGATTTATCAGCAACTTTCACTGGGCTGCTAACTTGTTGAGGTTTTTGAGGTGCTTTATTGCTCGAATTGACTTCTTCGGTTTTTTTTGTGGCGACTGGTGCAGACTTTGTCTGCATGTGATGATCATTTATTATTGGGAGATGATTCCTCCATTCTTCACGACGACATTGCTCAAGTGTGTGTAAATTTTGTTGATACTTTTCCTTGCCAAATTCAACATAATCTTGGCAGTTATACATACTGTTAGTAAACGAGAGATCATAATGGTAACGGTTGTATCTTGTTTGCTTGTCCTCTTTTTGTAGTGATGACGGCATTGCTTTCAGCGCGTATTCGGAATTCAGTAGAGAAAACGATAATTTATTAGAGACTTGCCTGTAGTCAATTTCCTGCCATTTTGAATAATCTATGTAATCATTCCACGGTTGTGTCAAGAAATTTTCTGCTTTATATTCATCAAGAGTTATCTTTGTATCTTGCTTTAACTGATCAATTTTTGCCACTACTGCAATTTGAGCGTTTCTTGTGTCTTTCTTATTGGCAATGGCGTGTTCAACTTTTTGAGCAATCCCATCTTTTTGCTGGCGCAAAGGCTTATCAGGATCGATCAATCCATTCACTAACGTTGATAATACGCCACACGAAACCCCATCACCTTGATTCGTTTTTACTGTCATCACTTCTTCATTTTTAAAGGTGATGCCATTTTCTTTACAAAATGTTTCTATGGCAAGGGTTGCTTGGTTTCTATGGCAAGGGTTGCTTGTTGAATATATTGTTCATAGCCTGGATACGTATCTACGACTAAAACAGATGCTTGATTATTTTTAATTTGAAAATTTAAGGGAATAAAATGAAGGCCACAATGTATCGTAAAACTGAAAGTACAGTTATTTCTTATCCCTTTATCTCGTGCGATATCCAGCCGATTTTTAATATTTAGGAATAATTGCTCGGGGCTGACATTATCAGTGCCGCCAAGATACAGACTTTGTGATGAAGGAACCGTCCAGTAAACTAATTTAGTGCTATCAGACAATACATGAAGATTTTCATAATTTTCACTTCCATCACCCCAGTTAGTTTTTATTTGAGCAGTATCTTTCTGGCCAAATACACGCAAACCATCAATAACCCTTTCAATGTCATCGGTCTCGTACATTTTATTTTGCTTCATTCTCTCGATAGTCATAATAGACCTCTCAATAATTATTTAATAATCAATACGCTTGTATTTGACATAATTATATCATGACAGAAAGGTTTTTTAAATAGGCTTTTAGAAATTTTATTCAAACGCCAGTAGAAATGCTAGCAAACTCACGTATAATAACCCTCCTTTTAATCAATCCTTAAGGAGTTATATAAGTGGTCAAGACGGTTAAACCATCAAAAAACATCATAAATAATGTAGTTTCTGTTCCCAATAAAAGTTCCATGCCAAATCCTAGTCCTAATCCCCAAAAAATAAAATTTGCCAAACAGGTTTCTTCTACTCCTCAGTCACCCTTGGCTCAGGAGTCATTTCCCCCTGCTTCTGTGTTACAACGATTTTCTGAAACAAAAAAAATTCAAAATTATTTGTTTTCGCCTAATCCTTTTGCAGCGCATGTCTCGTCATTGTTTAAAAAAAACATACATGTATCTCCGCGTCCTCATTTGGATGAGCCTTATACGCTGCTTACCATAAATGATGGTGAAATTGCCGAGCAAGCAACACAATATGGCATAAGTCAATCATATAAACAGAGAAATCGCTGTATCCAAACGATACTTGCCTGTTCTAACGGAAATAGTGAGTCAACGACTGCTAAAAAGGCTAATGTTGTATTTCCTATGGGAAATCCAGGCAATTTGCAGCAGGGGCTTGCCGTCGTTCAAAAAGCGAAAGCACTTGCCAAAGCCAAAGACAGCCGTTTGCTTATTTTTTTAGGCTATGGATATCTCTCAGAAAATGCAGAGTTTATAGCAGAGTGTGAGAAAGATGATGAAATCATCGTGGTTGCAACGAGAGCGGAGGTGATGGCTAAACTAGGGAACAAAGATGATTCTCGCAAGACCGCGGAATCTGTCGGTGTTCCTGTCATACCGGGCTATCATGGTGAAAAACAAGATATTGACACGCTGTTAGAACAAGCAGAAATCATTGGTTATCCTGTTATGTTTAAAGTTGCCACAGGTGGGGGAGGTAATGGACTTTTCCTGACTGAAACACCCGAAGAACTAAGGAAAAACAAAGAAATAGTAGGTGATCTAAGGGTTGTCCTGGAAAAATATTTGCTCAAACCTATTCAAATAGAAATACAATGTTTTTCCGATGGCAAAAATCGTGTCAAGCCAATAGCGAGAGACACCAGTAAGCAAACAAAAAGACATGCCAAAGAGGTGGAGGAATCTTTTATTGCCGATGAAGCAGCAGCAGAAAAGCCTTATGTTGCAAAAGCAATTGAGTATTCGAAAAAATTGGATACCGCTGTACCAAATGATCGTGGTGCACGAACAGATGAGTTTTTAGTTGTCTGGGATGAAAAGACCAAGGCTTGGATGGTATATCATGTTGAAACCAATATGCGCGGACAAGTGGAAGGGCCAAATGGTTTGTATTTACTAAGTGGCGGCGTGCTAGACTTTATCGAACTACAGTTTTTTATCGCGCTGGGCGGCAATATTCGAGACTATTTACTCTCAAAAGCGCCTTTTCTGGATCAAAGCTTAACGATAGATCAAATGTTCGCCAAGATTTTTGCCCGTTCGGGAAACAAAGTTGCGCTTGAAGTACGATTGAATGGCTTGGAGACGAAGTTCGATAGTTCAGGCGTACTTCACGATGAGCCTGTCCAAGGAAAGATTACTGAGTTAGATTTACCATCAAATAGTCGAACTAGTTGGGTGAGTACTGCACTTGAAGTGGGGTCTATGGTAGATACCTTTGGGCGATCTCCATTACTCGCTTTAGTCGCTCTTGGCGCAAAAACGCTTCAAGAAGCGTATGAAAAAATGGCAGAGCTTTTACCAAAATTGAAGATAGGTGGTGTACCTACTAACTTACCTATTCTCAAAATATGGGTTAATCATGCACTGACTGCCAATCAGCCTGCCAATACGGGTACATATGACGAAATTTTGCGTGAATATAGAAAGGAGCTTGAGTATCAACAGCAAGGCCTAGAAGGATTGTCCGCGGAATTTTCACCCAGCTACCAAAACTCTGTTTCTAGACAGGGTACTTTCTTTAAGCAGACAGAAAGCCCAAAATGTTCGGCACTTGTCCGTGATCCAAATGAAGGATTGGTGATGGATTTGACGAGAGAGGGGATGAAATGTTGATTGTTGAAGCGTTTGAGAGGGGTATATAGTCTCCGCGATTGACATCGAGCGTACAAATACATAGTGCAAATCCTGCGATCTCAATCGCGGTGACTATACCCAACGTACTTCAAGATGCGAAGTTTGTATCAAGGATAAACGATGAGGACGACATGATGGTGACTGAGAAAAGTGAAGGAATAGTACAGGCGTGCAGCTTTTTGCACCTTTCTCATGGAGATTCGCACCAAGCTGAATCAACAGCTTAATTGTTTTGTCATCGGCTCTTGTTGCGGCTACATGGATAGGGGCATTTCCATCCTTGTTTTTTTGATTTATATCAACACCAAGCTCGTTTACCAAGTATTGTATAACCCCAAGATGGCCTTTTACTGAAGCAAAATGCAGGGCATTATTTCCACCAGGACTGACTTCATGTGGATTAGCTTTATGTTCAATTAAGCACTTCAAAATCTGAAGATGCCCACATTCAGCGGCATAACTAAACGCAGTGCGCCCTAGCTGATTTTTTGCATTTATATCATCATGATGAGGAATTAATTTCCTGAGTATGATGAATTTTCCATAATTTGATGCGATATGAATCGGCAGACTTTGAGTTGAAGTTTGTACCTGGATATCGACCCCAAGCCTAATTAAATAGGTTAAAGCTTCGTTGTTGCCACTTAGGGTTGCAAAATGGATGGCCGCCCACCCAGCGTTGTTTTTTTTATCCCAGGAAGCGCCAGCCTCAAGCAAGTACTTAGTAACCTCAAAATGTCCTTTTTTCAATGCAAGATGTAAGGGGGTACAACCTTTTTTATCTATTGGGTCTACAGGAGTTCCCGCTTTAATGTATGATTCTACTTGGTCAATTTGATTTTTTTTTGCGGCAATATGTAGGGGAGAGACAATTTGGGGAGGATTTTCATAGAGATTATCTTTCATCGCGAAGTATTGACCTCGTTCCACACTTTATTATTATTTTTACTCTGTGAGAGGAATATACTGTTTTTTTAACTCTGAATACGTAAAAATCTGTCCTGATTGTATATCAAAGAACCATAAGTGAATAATCAATTTTTTATCATTCACCTTTTGCGATATCCAAGGGAAAGATAAGCAGTTTTGATATGACTGCTGGAGGGCAGCTTTAGCATAATCATCAGTATTATAGCTGCATTCTTCATGTGATTTAATAACAGAAACCCAATTAGTTATAAAATCATTATTCTTGATGCTATCTTCATTAAGCAGAGACTGAATGCCACCACATTGGCTATGGCCAAGCAAAATCAGATGATCAATATTTAAAAAACGAATACCAAATTCCAGAGCCGCACTGGTGCCATGATGTGCGTCATCTTTTTCATAAGGAGGAATAATATTGGCAACATTGCGAACCACGAATAAATCGCCTGGATCACATTGCAAAATCAAAGCCGGATCGACACGCGAATCACAGCAAGCGACGACCATAATTTGAGGTTGTTGTCCATAACTGTGTAGAAATTGCATAATTGACTGATCGCCAAGTGCATATTTTTCTCGGAATGATTGGTAACCTGCGAGTATTTTTTTGAAACTTCTTTCCATAATGCCCGTATCTTGAAGTACGATGAGTACATAAATATGGCGGAGAGAGAGGGATTCGAACCCTCGATACGGGATTACCGTATACACACTTTCCAGGCGTGCGCCTTCAGCCGCTCGGCCATCTCTCCAAAATTTATATTTTTAACTACTTTGCCCTTGAGGAATGTAGTTCGGACGCGTAGTATACCATTTTCCATAATTAATGGAAGGGTGAAATTTTTTTTAGTGGAAACTTTTAATGAGTATACTTTCTATTCAATCGCATGTAACTTATGGCTATGTCGGAAATAAAGCTGCTGTTTTTCCTTTACAATCAATGGGATATGATGTTTGGCCTATCAATACTGTGCAATTTTCAAATCACACGGGTTATGGTAAATGGACAGGGCAACTATTTTCAGCGCAACATATACGTGAAATTGTTGACGGCATTGAGCAATTGGGTGTTACGGCACAATGTCAGGCCATTTTATCAGGTTATTTGGGCGCGGGTGAAATCGGGCAGTGTGTGTTGGAGACTGTTGCTCGATTCAAACAGGCTAATGCGGATTTGGTTTATTTGTGTGATCCTGTCATTGGTGATGTAGGGCGAGGTATTTTTGTTAAACCTGAAGTACTTGATTTTTTTAAATGCAATTTACATGCCGATATTATTACACCAAATCATTTTGAAGCAGAGATTTTGACAGGTAAAAACATTGAAACTTTGGCAGATGCTAAGCAGGCGGCTGCGTATTTTCATGAGCGGGGCATAAAAATTGTTGTGATCACCAGTTTGCGGATAAGTTCTCAGCCTCAGGATAAAATCACCGTTTTTCTGTCTGACCAAGGTGAAAGCGCGTTGGCAGAAACACCACTATATCATTTTGAAGTTGCTCCAAATGGAACGGGCGATCTTTTTTCCGCGCTTTTTTTAGGAAGTTATTTAAAACTGAAAAAGAGTGTTCCAGCACTTCACGCTTCTTTAGCTTTAATGGATGTGGTAATGGCTGAAACCTACCGTCAAAAAAGTCGTGAGTTAAAAGTGTTGGCAGTTTCGAGAGCGTTGTTGTAGGGGAGTATACCCGAAGCGTTTCATATTTAGGGGTTTATGACGCCGCTATTTTTCGTCATATGAAACGCTTCGGGTATATAGTCTGAGGTATCGACACATAATTTGTAGCTGTCACGTAATGTGGAAATGATAGTAAATATGGAAAAACGCTCGTCATTGCG
>JABEVJ010000033.1 GCA_013043985.1 Legionellales bacterium
GTTTGAGGCGAATAGCAAGCTATTTAACGAAAACAAGAGCACATTTTTACCGATTACACTCTTTTTGCAGCCAAAGAACCAATTGTCAACAGACCCTAATGCAAATTACCAAAAATGCGTTTAAAGGCAAAGTCATTTTTCGGATCTAGAAATTTACTCAGCGCCACTATTTTTTTGTCCAAACTATAGAGTAGCCTCCATTATAATGCAACAAAAGATATTTGTAAAATTCTTTATTTGTGAGTAAAGCTCCATTCCTTAATCACTAACTTAATCGAAAAGTTAGGACTGTTTAAACGGATCGTGCTTGGTAAATCAAGGCCATTGACTGTCGTGTAATCCAAATAATTAATTTGCCAACCAGCTTGTTGGAGTGTGCTTAAACGATTAGCTTGATCGAGTGTGATACTGCTTGGAGCACCTGGTGCGGGAATACTGCGTACCCAATAATAAAGATTGCTGACAGGAAGATTCCAGCCAGTTTCTTTTGCAATTAAACTCTCAGGATTGGTTGATATAACGGGCTGAGGATGATCATTGGTGACTAAACTGACTTGCCCTGGTTGACCTTGTAAAACAGTGGCTCCCGCACCAAAAGGCCCAAATAAACGTATAGTATAGTTACTGGCTTGCTCTTGCTGCCAATTAATTGAGGCACTCCAATGTTTGTCATTTTGCTGCATACCAATGGCGCCTTGGAGATTCCAGGCAGTGACGGTGGATAATTGCTGCTGTCTTTGGGACCAGCTTACTGGCTTTGCAACGGTAGCTGTGGGAGGTGCTACAGGTGTTATTGAGGTGCAGGCGGATAGGACTAGGGTCAGCCCTATGGGTAAACAATATGTAAACTTCATTATTGTGTCTTCCTTGACAATTGAGTGATCATTTGTTGCAAATCAGGATCATTTGGAAATTTCTTCAGTCCAGATTGCCAGATAGCTTCTGCCTCAGGTTTATTTCCAACGGCCCAAAGTGCGGCTCCGTAATGAGCAGTAATGAGCGGATCATTATCCAATTTGTAGGCCTCTGCCAAGTAGTTTGAGGCAGAGTGGTAATTGCCTAAATGATATTGTAACCAACCCATCGTATCAAGAATCGCAGGATCTTTAGGAGAGATGGCAAGTGCTTGATTCGTATACTTAAGTGCTTCTTGATAACGCGGCGGTGTCGTTATCAGTAAATAACCCAGGGCATTCAATGCGGAGGCTTGTTTTGGATCAATTTTGATAATTTGTTTTAAATCCTTTTCGGTCTGTACATTGTCCTTCAGCATATTGGTTACCATTGCTCGTGCATATAACAGAGGAATATCATCGGGAAGGGATGTGATAGCCTTGTTTAATGCATTAAGTGCAACTTTATATTGATGCATATTAATCAATAACTCAACCTGGAGCAAAACGACTTGTCTTGCTTGATCCATATTCTGAATTTTAATATCAGCCAAGTGGCTTAAGGCTTGCTTATTTTTTCCTGCAGAGGCCAGCAATGCGACCGCCCGCAGTTGTGCAGATACATAGTGCTCACCATTGGTTACACGCTGATAGGCATCTATGGCGAGATCGGGTTTGTTCTCAAATTGATAGATTTCAGCCAGTAAATAATAAGCAGAACTTGCTTGCTCCGGATCACTGGTTGCTTCTTTTAAATAAAGCGAAGCTTCAGAGATTTTTTGCTCCTGGATAGCCAATTGCGCAAGCGACAACAGTGCGATTCCCCGCATTTTGGGTAATTTTGCAAGTTGTTGTAACTTGGCTGTTGCTGCTGCATTTTGATTCGCTTTAATTAGCATTTCAGCATCAATTAATTGGATCATGGTGTCATCAGGGTAGCTTTTTGCCTTGGCAGCAGTGAATTGCAAAGCTTGGTCAGGTTGATTATCATGCACCAGAAAATCTGTTTTGAGGGCAATAGCCTGTACCCAGTTGGGTTTTTGAGTCAGGGCTTGATTGATGCTGCTGTAAGCTTGTTTTTGGGAACCTGTTTGAAATTGCAGGAATGAACTAAGCAACAAAAAGTCAGGGCTGGCTTGTTGCGAAGCAGATAAAGTCTTTATTGCAGCTAACATGGCTTGCTGAATGGTTAAGGGAGCTTGTTGAAACTCAACGACAAGGGTATTAATGGTTTCATGGGAATTGATTTTAAGTGCCTGTTGAATATAAGGTAAACAAGCACTGGCTTGACCTGTTTTCAAGAGTAAATCAACGTTGATTAATTGGGCTTCAAGGCTATTTGGAGCAAGTGCAGCCCATTCTTTGGCAGCATTCAATGCTGCACCAGGTTGGCCTGCCATTAAAGCGAGATAGAGCGCTCTTTTGGCTGTATCAGGATCATGCGATAAATTGGTAGCAACCATGTAATAATGGTGCGCACTGTCTATTTGGTCGCGATCAATTGCCATCTCTCCCAACAAGAGATTGGCAATTGCTTGCTCACGTACAGGAATGACGTTGTTGTCAGCTGCTGCGGGGGTTGAGCTGGCAAAGCTGCTGCATACGAATAAGCTGGCAGCAACAACGATACTCAAGCGACACATGAAAAGATGAGGCATTGTATTTACCTTAATATTGAGTTTCGCAAAATGATTCTTGAGGTGCGATGGGTATATAGTATAAAATACAACGCTTACTAACACTAAACAAGTATTTTCATATAACTCATGATTGACTTCCATGTTTGTGGTATAAATTTTAAAACATCGACTCTCACTTTACGCGAGCGGATGGTTCTCGTCCCTGAACAACAGTTGGCGTTTCTGTCGCAGTTTAAGCAGGAGACAGGCGCAAAAGAAGCTGGGGTATTGATGACCTGTAACCGCAGTGAATGGTTTTGGAGCGGTTCTGCTCCCGAGTGTGTTCAAGCATGGTTGGCACGTTATTTTAATCTGGCAGCTGCTGAGCTGGAGGGTGCACTTTATACTCATAGTGATAATCAGGCTGTACGTCATTTTATTGTGGTAGCATCGGGACTTGATTCCATGATGCTTGGCGAACCCCAAATTTTTGGCCAAATGAAAGCCGCTTTTTTACAAATGCAGATTGTGAGTGAGATTGGCTGCGTGGCAAAAAGGGTTTTTCCCTTTGTTTTCTCTGCGGCAAAAAAAGTCAGAAGTCAAACAGCGATTGGGACTAAGCCTAATTCGGTAGCTTATGCTGCGATTAATCTGGCTCGTTGTATCTTTAACGATCTTGCACCATTGACGCTGCTGTTAATTGGAGCAGGTGAAACAACGGAATTAGTCGCAAAATATTTCGCAAAATCAGGAATTAAACAACTTATTGCAGCCAATCGCACCTTTGAAAATGCCGAACAACTGGCCATACAATATGGTGGTCAAGCCATTCGACTGGATGAGCTCAGTACTTATTTGGGAGCGGCTGATATCATCGTTAGTGCAACGGCGAGTCAGTTACCATTGCTTAAAGAAAGTGATATTGCTACCGTGATGCGTCAACCCAGGCGACCTTTATATATCATTGATTTAGCGATGCCTCGCGATGTTGAGCCAGCGGTTGGACAAATTGAAGGTGTACACCTTTATAACCTGGATGATTTGCAGGCCATCGTCAATGATGCTGAGGTAAGTCGTTCAGCGGAAATTCAACAAGCCTATGCGATTATTAACCAGGAAATGACTTCTTTTATGTTGCAATTGCGGACAAGAGAGAGCGTGCCAGAAATTTGCAGTTACCGCAGTCGCATGGAGCAAGAACGTGATATCGAGGTGCAAAAAGCACTCCAGCAATTAAGAGTAGGGGTTTCTCCTGAAGAAGTGTTAATCCGATTTGCAACGGTATTAACCAATAAATTTATGCATGAACCGACCCTGATGCTGCGGGCATTGTCTTTATCGTCCGAAGAAATACTTTCTTAAATTCACCAAGCGAGCCACCTATGACAAATGAAAATGCAGTCTCCCGCGCAAAAGCGGTAGAAAGTTCTATTGAAATTACGGATATTGAAAGCTGGAAGACATTAGCAAGCGATGTGGTTGCCCGTTGCATTGCACAGGGAGCAACTGCGGCAGATGCGGCGATAGGGAGTTCAAAAGGATTTCAGATCAACGTGCGCTGCGGCGAGATTGAAACCTTGGAGTTCAATCGAGACAAAGGTTTAAGTTTAACCGTTTATCGCGGCCAGAAAAGCGGTTCAGTTTCCTTGAGTGATTTGCGCCATAGTGCCATTGCAGAGGCGATTAATAAAGCACTGGCGATTGCCGAATTTACAGGAGAAGACCCTTTTGCAGGTTTAGCAGATAAAGCATTGATGGCCACCCACTACCCTTCTTTAGATATCTATCATCCTTGGGATATCTCAACCGATGAAGCAATACAACTTGCTACTGCCTGTGAATCTGAGGCGATGGCTTATGACAAACGGATCAAAAACTCCGAAGGCGTAGGAGTATCGACACATCAAGGTATTCATGTTTATGCTAATTCACACGGTTTTGCCGGAGCCTACTGTAAAACCTCACATAGTATTAGTTGTTCATTGGTTGGTGAGTTTGAAGGCAAGATGCAGTCAAATGGTGATTACACCAGTGCCCGTGATGCCAATGAGTTGATTTCGATCAGCAAATTGGCACGCAGCGCAGCAGAGCGTACTGTCAGTCGTCTGGGCGCGCGCTCCATTCCCACGGGTCGTTATCCGGTAGTTTTTCATGCTACCGTGGCTAAATCACTGATAGGTCATTTAGTTCAAGCTGCGAGCGGCGGTTCGATTTATCGGCGTTCGACTTTTCTGGTAGACAAATTAGGACAAGCCATTTGTCATTCTCGCGTCACAATTTCTGAAAATCCGCATCTTTTAAAAGCAGCTGGAAGCGCGCCTTTTGATGCTGAAGGGGTGTTAACCACTCCGCGTACACTGGTAGAAAAGGGCGTTTTGCAACATTATATCCTGAGCAGCTATTCAGGCAGACAGCTCGGTATGCCAACTACCGCCAATGCGGGTGGTGTGAGAAACCTGAGTATTAATTACGATGACAAATCATTTGATGAGCTGTTGGCAGAAATGGGCGATGGTTTATTAGTGATGGAATTAATGGGGCAGGGGGTGAATATTGTGACTGGGGATTATTCAAGAGGCGCAGCGGGCTTTTGGGTGGAAAAAGGTAAAATAGCCTATCCGGTTGAGGAAATTACCATTGCCTCGCATTTAAGTGAGATGTTTATGCAGATTCAGTCAGTCGCAAATGATGTGGATACCCGTGGTAATGTGCGTACCGGATCCATTTTAATTGAGTCGATGATGGTTGCCGGAGCAGGGGCTTAATATTTTTGTTTTTGCCACATTTTCTGTAAAAAGGACAATCTCATGCCAAAATCTAAAAATCGCTGTCATTGGGTCAATAGCGACCCTCTTTATCTTGAATATCACGATCATGAATGGGGCGTGCCCGTCTATGACGATCTGAAATTATTTGAGTTTTTAATTTTAGAAGGCGCGCAAGCTGGCTTAAGCTGGATTACTATTTTAAAACGACGCGAAAATTATCGACAGGCATTTGATCATTTTAATCCTGAAAAAATAGCAACTTATGATGATAATAAACTTCTTCTTTTGCGAAATGATGCAGGCATTATCCGCAATCGTTTAAAAATAGAAGCTGCTGTCATCAATGCCAAAGCCTGTTTGCAAGTAAAAGAAGAATATGGCTCTTTTGCTGATTATATCTGGCATTTCGTTGATGGAAAACCAATTATTAATGTTTGGGAATCGGCAAGCCTTGTTCCTGCCCAGACACCGCTATCCGATAAAATGGCAAAAGATTTAAAAAAAAGAGGATTTAAATTTGTCGGCAGCACGATTTGCTATGCTTTTATGCAAGCAGTCGGAATGGTCAATGATCACACGCAAGATTGTTTTTTAGCACCAGCTCATCATCCTCATCGAGCTTTAAAATGACTCAGTGTCATTCCCCAGGAATATTACTCAGTAAAGCATCTTTACGTTTTAACCAGAAAATTTTATTTGAGAATCTATCATTTGAATTAGCCGCGGGTAAAATAACCTGTTTACTTGGGCCAAGTGGCGTTGGTAAAACAACTTTGCTGCGGATTTTAGCAAGTTTGCCTTTAGCAGGGCGCGGAGAAAATAAGTTACAGACCTTGCCAGCGACGGTTAAAAAACCCAATCCAGATGAGCTTATCGTGCATTACGATGAACAGGAAGTTGTTTGTAATGCGCGAATTCGAACCTCAGATCAGCTTCCTCTTAGAGGTCGTTTAGCTTATATGGCACAAACAGATTTGCTGCTTCCTTGGCTGTCATTGCTGGATAATGTGATGTTAGGTAACTTGCTGCGTCATGTGCCGCGCAGCCAATCTCAAATCGATCATGCGATGCATATTCTTGAGTCAGTGGGTTTAGCCGAAGATGCTCATCACAAACCTCATGCGCTTTCAAGCGGCATGAAACAGCGAGGCGCGTTAGCTCGCACACTAATGGAGGATCAGCCCGTTATCTTAATGGACGAACCTTTCTCGGCGCTTGATGCAATTACTCGTTATGATATGCAGACGATGGCGGCTGAAAAACTTCAGCAAAAAACCGTACTTTTGATTACGCATGATCCTTGGGAAGCACTGCGTCTGGGGCATCAGATTTTTATTTTACGTGGTCAGCCAGCCAACTTATCTGCGCCAATTATTCCTCCTATGATGCCGCCACGCGACATCACAGATGAAGCGTTATTGCCTTTTCAAAAACAATTGCTGCGTGAATTGGATTTGCGAATTTCTGTGACATGAAAATGAAGAGTGTTTAATATTCATATTTATCTTAATGAATTATGAATTTATTTGTACATTAAAAACCTAGAAAGGATGGTTGTATGTTTGTTTCCCGTATTCAAAACTTTATTATTAACACTGGAAAAACACTGCTTCCCCTCGTTTTTATTGTCATTGTGTGGCAATTTATTGTGGTGATTGATAAATTACCGCCCTATATTTTGCCAGCCCCACTGCTGGTCTGGCATACACTAGTGAACAATGTGCCTCTTTTATTTTCGCAAGCTTTGCCCACAGCGTTTGAAAGTATCATTGGCCTAACTTTATCGGTGCTGGTGGGAATGTCAGGCGCATTGATTTTCACTTATTTTCGTCTTGCGCGAGAATATTTGTTGCCAAGTCTGATTATCAGTCAGGCTTTACCTACCTTTGCTATTGCGCCCTTATTGGTTGTTTGGTTTGGTTACGGTATGGCATCGAAAATTGTGACAGTGATGATTATGCTTTTTTTTCCTGTGACGATGACGTTTTATGATGGCTTGATTCAAGTCAATGAAAATTGGCTCGATCTGGCACAAACCATGCAGGCAACCCGTTGGTCAGCATTGCGTTATATTGCCCTGCCAGCAGCTTTGCCAGCATTGGCATCAGGTTTACGTTTGGCAGCCTCTTGGGCACCCTTGGGCGCCGTCATTGGTGAATGGGTGGGAGCGAGTCAGGGGCTAGGCTATTTAATGCTGAATTCAAATGCGCGTTTACAAGTTGATATGATGTTTGCAGCCTTGATTTGGTTGATAGCCTTGGCTTTGTTATTATTTTTTGTGGTTGATAGGGGTATGAGGTGGTTAATAAAAATAAGATAGACTGTTCGCTATTAAATCTGCGGCGTTGTTGCTTTTTGACAGCTTGCCGCCGTCATGTATTGGATATACACTCCGTTGGCTCGCGTCAAAAGCGCCTAGCCGCAAATTCAATATCGAACAGTCTAGTTTTGTTATTGATTTTACTCTTAATGAGTTTTCGTGTTTTTGCTGATTCAAAATCGTTAACCGTTTTACTCGATTGGTATCTTAATCCCGATCATGCGCCTTTATTTGTTGCACAGCAATATGGTTTTTTTAAGCAACAAGGTTTGGACGTGAAGTTGCTAAGCCCAACCGATCCGGGCGACCCGTTAAAATTATTGGCAGCAGGAAGAGCGGATATTGCCATCAGTTATCAGCCTAGTTTGCTGATTGCAGCCAATGCGGGGATTCCGGTGGTTAGAATCGGTACCTTAATTGCCATGCCGCTTAATTCAGTAGCGGTATTAAAATCGAGCTCAATTCAATCAGTTGCTGATTTACGTGGCAAAAAAATAGCGTATTCAGTTGATGGTTTGGATCATGCACTTTTGGATACCATGTTGGCGAGTGCGGGTTTAACTGAAAAAGATGTTACCCTGATTAATGCGCATTACGGATTGACGCAAGCACTCATGAGCGGAAAAGTGGATGCCGTGACAGGTATCATGCGCAACTTTGAGCCCTTTGAAATGGCAGATAATGGCCATCCAGCGCGGTTATTTAACTATGAGGACTATGGTGTACCCTTGTATGACGAGTTGATTCTGCTCAGTCGGAAAGATGAACTAACTGATCCACGATTGCCAGCCTTTTTGGCGGCACTGACCCAGGCTGCCAATTATTTGATTAACCATCCAGAAGAAACCTGGCAGGCGTTTGCCAAAGCGCATCCTGAGCTTAATAATGAGCTTAATCGACAAGCCTGGTTTGCTTCTATCCCTCGTTTTGCGCTGCGACCTGCTGCATTGGATGTAAGCCGTTATGAGCATTTTGCTGAATATTTTCAAGCGCATGGTGTGATTAAAACCGTGTCGTCGGTGGAGAGTTATGCGGTGGAGTTGAGGTATTGATGATAAGAATTTTCTGCCCGTGTACTATATGATGTTTGGTTGCTGAAAAAAGCAAACAAACAACTCGGCGTTTTGCCATTTGAACCACTCGTGCCGAATAAGAAAACAATTGCGGCTATGCAGATTGCGCGCCGAGGTGAGCTAATAACTGTTTCTGGAGTAGACGAACTATTGGACAGTTTGAATGAAGAAGATTAAGTATACTCAACACACGTGAGTTTTCGGAATTTATAACGCAGCTATTTTGCGTCAGAAGAAACGATTAAAACAAGCAATAGTTATTCTTTTTAGAGATGACTCTGCTCGATGAAATCGTTCGTTTTTAGTGGTCGTTTTGTTCGATGAAAGTCATTTTTTTACAAAATGAGGAGACATTCAAAAAAACGCTGTCTTCGGAGGTGGCCAGGAAAATCAATCATGATATAATAGGCTCACTTTAGTTAAGCTTATTAATAATTAATTAACTACCGATTGATCCGCTTATTTTTGCTTTGAAGTCAATTTCACGCTAACTTCAATACTACACTTTGGTAACACAGAGGTGCCTTTTAACAATGAAGATAACATTATGACGCCTGCATTGAAAATTAATGAGCAAGTGGATTATCTTAAAAATGAGCATAATTTTGCTGATAGCTTACTGCGCGTGTATAAATATATAGCTAATGAAATTACAGAACTTTGTAAAAACTCATCTGATCCTTTTGAGTGCGAGTTGAACCTTATAAAATTTGATCGTATTTTTTTTTGACTTAGTCAACGCCCATGTTCGTCTTTGGCACGATAAAAAACCAGATAAACCCGTGGAAATTAATTTTGTCAGAAGAGCAAATAAAGAAAGCTATATAAATTCATATATAAGTTCACTCAATTCAAACTCAGTTGCAATTTCTGAAGTTAATTCCTGCATAGATGATTATATAAATCTCGAAAATGTTGGCGCGCGTTTTGGCAAGATATTGGCATCAACTTATATTAGTTATTGTATCGGTGTGCAGATAAATACATTGCACGCACCTCCTTTCTTATCGATGACCGAGATGTTAGCACTAATATCAGTAAAGGATGAGAAAGACTACAATAAAAAAAGAATAAAAGGTACACTAATTAAATGGATATTTAGAATAATAGGGTACAGTTGCTTTCCTGTTGCCCTTTTTTACTTAGATTCTGGAATAGCATTTTTTATTACATTTGGGGAGTGTTCCAAGAACTGTGTCAAATAACTCACGTGTAAAACGGCAGGATTATGAAAGATGGGGCAAGGCGAAGAAATGTCAAGGCTGTTTGTGGA
>JABEVJ010000328.1 GCA_013043985.1 Legionellales bacterium
AACCAGCAATAGTTATTCATATTGTGCAGTTTTAATCGTTTCTTCTGGCGTAAAATAGCAAGTTAGAAAACCGAAAACTCATGTGTGTTGAGTATATTCCCGCCTTCGCGGGAATAAGCAACAGCGCTAAGAAACATACCCCATCTTTCTATTTGATTTTGCAGCTTGCTGACGGGCTTGGCTCAGATGGTATTAATAAATTTTCGCAAAGAGCCTCACCAGCACCAATAATAACGTTATTCATACGCTTCAAATAGGTAGTAATATTGTTATACCCACTGTTAATTTGAGCATGAACAGACTGATTTCTATAATCTATAAGCTGTTTAAACAAATCAAACAATAACACCTTAAAGCGATTATCATTTTTAAAAACATCCTTATAATATCTTTGCTCTTCTTTATCACAACTCTTTATAAATAAATCGAAAGCCCCATCTACTTGCGCTTTACCCGCTAAACGAGCTGTAATTTCACCTAAAATATCGAGTTGATGTTCAATATTTAATTTTGACTCTAAGCCAGTGAGCTTAGGTCTTTCCATAGCATCCAATACTATTTTAAATTGTTTAATAAAATATTTAACTAGATTTATTAAAAAGGATTTTTCATCGCCAATCGTTGTAGCTTCGGGCGGCATTTTTTCCTTTATGTTTTCTTTTAAAAAATTCATCGACAACAAAGCCATATCTTTAGCTTCAAGATACCCTACCTTGTCATTTTCAAGTTCCTCATTTATAGAAAATAATTCTATTACCCACCTAACCATATCACTGGTGGGTTCGAGAAAATTAGCATATAAAGTAGGTTGATTGATAAAAATATTTTCCACATTATATATTTGATCTGGGTAATCAATTATGTGCAGAAGATAATTCCGCAAATTTCTGGTTTCTCTAAAAGAAAATCTAGCTTGAATATCAGGATTAAATGAAATATTCAGCGTGTTATTTAACAACAACTCACTGACCTTGTTAAAAATATAATTAACAACCGAAACCTGCTCTCTGTTAATGTTATCAACATCGTTTTTATACCCATCAAGGATTTTAAGATATTCGTCTAAAACTGGTTTATAATGATTTTTTTTATAATCAGTTATTAGGGCATCTAAAGCTTTCTCCTTGTCATCAAGATTGCTGCTTGTTTTATTAATAGCAAAAAAATGAAAAAACCTTTTTGCAGACTGAACAACTGAGGGATCTTCATAGGACAAATACCTTAAACGATTTTCTTCATAATCTTCTAGGAAATCAATAAAGTCATTCTTATACCCTCGAAAAATATCTACAATTAGACTCACTATCTCTCTACTTAAAGGCTGCTTATTATCCTCTGCCCAATTGATAATTTTTTGTATGAAACTTAGTTTGCCAACTGGTATTTTTTTTTCAGCGTACGCATTAACATCTTTAAATGAAATTTGATCAGTAAATTCAATAACCGTTTGAATCTGCTCAATAAGCTGTATATCCGTATGTGGGCTATTATAAATTTTATCAAGAATTTCTAAATGGTAAATAACCGTTTGTAGTACGCTTTGATCTATTCGAGCGGCTGTAGATTTATATTTTATAAATTGGCTTTGTTGACTTTTAATTTTTTTCATAATTCTCTACCTTTTAATATTTATATAATATATTTGTTGTTTTTATAATATTTATCTATTTAAAGTAACACATTATTATTATTTGAATATTAATTGATTTATATTTTATGTAAAAAATTTGTATAATAAAGAGATGAACTTTAATAAAATCTTAATCCCTAGAGTGATAAACTATGAAAACAGCTTAAATTAAAGCCCATAATCTAACTATGAGAAATTAATCCAAATGGCTAAATCAATAAAAACTGAAAATGAAATTCGTGAAATTTTAAACCTCTATGTGAGTGAGGATCTAACTGCAACGGAATTAAATAATTTTAAAGGAAACGCTGAATAGGTAAAAAATCAACTCCTTGTAATAAGCTGGGTTTAGCCTATGAGTTTGATTTCTCGCTCCCTCATTTTACAACAGAGCTTGGCCAAGTATTCAAACAGCTTATAAAAATGATGGTTGCACCTAAAAAAAATGAGCGTCCTACTTTTGATAGCATTGCTGTCCGTTACAATCGGCTAAGGAATGGATTATCAACTTCTGAAGAAGAATTAAGTCCTAAGAGCCCTCGATCAGAAAACATTAGCGACGAGGAGATGATTTGTTTATCACAAAATCTTGACAACTTCTTACCACCAGATGAAATTGTGGAAAAACAAGAAGATATAATCATTATTTCGTCCGCAAATAAAGAAAATACTTTGCCCGATGACTCTAATGGTTATTGGAGTTATTTTAATGAAGAAGATGATAATGAAAATGTACAGCCAGATCCCCTACTAATTTCCCTACAAGAACAGTCAGCTTTAGCGAATATCAACGAGAATAATCAACTACAAAGCGATGTGAAGAAAGTTAGAGTTCCCTCAATCAAAAACCAGGGCTCAATAAACACTGACAATGAAAAAACATCTCTCGTTGCCAGTAGAACTTCGAGCGATAGCAGTGATGACAAAAACAAACAATCATGCAGCTTTTTTGCAAATAATGGAGGCAAATCATCGTGTACCTCTCGTATTTTTAAAAGTAAAGCACGAGTAATTGCCATTCAAGGATTATTCACGACAGTTATTGCATTCGGAACAGGTGCCGCCGTCGTTGCAGTATTAAAAGCCTCTGCTCCAATCATAGTGGGCGCTAGCATAGTAGGTGGCCCGATTGGTGCTGGTATTGCTTGTACAGCACTTTTGCTATTATTGGGAGGGCTTTTCATTGCAGCAGGAGCAGCAAAAATGGTATGCGCTGATAGAAATAAAGAAGTATCGAATCAACTAAAATTCAACTGAGTGAAAGTAGCCCGCATTAGCGGATAAAATGCTAATGGATAGGTATATAGTCTCCGCGCTTGAGATCGCGAGTTTCTAAAATATTTTTGTGCGCTCGATGTCATTCCGTACGAAAGTCGCGCTTGAAGGTGAAAAGAGTCGTGAGCTTCATACGACTT
>JABEVJ010000329.1 GCA_013043985.1 Legionellales bacterium
GTGTTTTTCAGCTTTGGAATATTCTTACTTGTATTAGCTGCATTTTTAGAGCAGGATAAATTCCAAGAAATTGGACAAAATTTAGATAAAATTTTTGATGCGTTTACCAATGACTTTTTTAGCACTGATGCCGATAAAGAAAAGTTGGCTGAAACGTTTTTAAAACAGATAGCCAATCCAACAAATTATTATGGAAAGTTAATAAATTGGTTGGAAAAAGGTTCTTATATATGTTTTTTTATTGGACTTTACATTTCTATTTATTTTATATGGTGCTATAGAAATACATAATAACGGACACCTACTCAAGTTGAGTATGCATTTCGTAAATCTTCTGCGGTAAAAACCCCTGTCTTAGTCGATATAGCACGCCTCATTACGCCTGAATGAATGGCAACTCCTCCTGATTCCGAAGTAAAAATATGGCAGTTTTCTGCGCCTATTAATTCATTTCCTGCCTCACAAAGAAGACGAACAGCAACCTGATTAGCCATGGTTGCCGATGAAAAAAATAATGCCCGCTCTAAACCGAGCAGCTCTGCAATCTTTTCTTCCAGCTCAAGTGTTGTTGGATCTTCCCCTTTTTGCTCATCGCCCAATACAGCCTAAATCATGGCCTGTTTCATCGCTTTAGTAGGCAACGTCGCTGTATCACTTGAAATATCAACTCCATTAAACATGGGCATCCTCCATTTAAAGAGTATATTATAATCTTGGACGTGGCATTTCTATGAAGCGTAATATGTTATCAGCTTTATAGCTAAAACAGTTATAAAGAAATTTTTTTGCTTCTTCATAAATGCCTTGTGCCTGCGATTCTCTGGGACCTGCAATATTCAAAATTTTTATATCTTTTTGCACAAGCCAATCTAAGATATACTGAATTATGCTCTCGATATCATGAAATTTAATACTTTTATCATCTTCATCAATAATATTTAATGCTTTTATATCAACAATAAGTAAAGGTTTTTTTGTTTTTTTAGTTTCTTGCAAAGTTAAAATAGTTCCATCAGTGACATTAATTGGTGTTTTATTCAGTAAGACAAGAGTTGCGTCAGAGTCGCGAATATTTAATATCGTTCGTTCATCCCAAGTGCTAGTTGTTGTTTCTTTCAAGTTATAAGTTGAGGGAATAAGACCTGTTTCGCACAACCGTCTGCGAGGACACCACCCACCATGGTTAATGCCTAATGCAACAGCAACATCGAGTGCTGCCCTGTCAACACCAGTTTGACCACCACTCACGATTTTTTCAACTAACATAATTTTAAGACTCTTTAGGCGTTAAAAATTTTTCGGGTGTAAAATCTGGTTTCAGATCATAAATATCAATACCTGTTTTTCGTTTTATAATATTTACTATTATATTTGCTGGCCAAGCAAAAAATGCACTGTATCCAGCCTTTATTGCATAACTTAGTAACACGACTTTTAATACATCATGAAATGGTATTGATTTTAGCTCCATCATTAAAATAGCTAAGAACGAATAAAATGCCTCGGCTATTGTGGATGAAACTAAGCTGCGCAACCAAAAGTGTTTGCCTTTTAACAGTATTTTCCATCTTGAAATAATATAGGAATTCATCAAATTGGCTGCTATATTGGCAACAAATCCACTAAAATTAATACGCAATAAAGATAGACCTAAAATAGTAGCGTAACTTGTTTGTGCAGTAAAATTACCTGGAGAAGGACTCAATAAAATAACTTGAGCCAACAATGCAAATAATGTTTGCGCAGTATATCCAGCAATAATCACTGTTTGAGTGATTTTATACCCGTAAATTTCAGCAATAATATCATCAAGGATAAATATAAACGGCGCAGTAAGTGTACCGCCCAATACGTATAAATTATCATATCCAACATAGCGATTAGTCATAATAGCATTAAAAAGCATAATGCTCATGTAGAACATGCTCAGAAAAATGAGATATTTAAATCCCGCTGAATTTGGCAGTACCATTTGCAATTTTGATTTTTCGTTCATTACTCCCCCATGCTTCCCTAAAGCTAATCATTTTACTAATCTAAGGTATGTTTTACCAGCAGTGCTGTTTACTGCAGCTTGCTTTTTTGAGTCATTTAATTGTCTTCCTGCCTCTTGACCAATAATAAACGCTTCAATTGCATCAAACTCTCCAATTAATTCTTGAGATAAGGCGATATCTCGTGCATCCATTAAAAACGGTTTTTGCGTTTTTTTACATATAAAGCCAATTAATCTTTTTTGTTGTTGATAGGTAAGTTGATATTGCCCATATCGGCTATATTCATATTTGTTTAGTTTTTTTGCAATTTCTGTGTCCAGTGAGAGTACCGTAGTTGGAGTTTCATTATCTTGCGTATAAGCAATCCCAAGAAAACAAGCTTGAACAGGATGTAATCCATATAAAATATCAATATCCATGACAATATTGTCCAAGCTCAAATAAAATAAGCTGTTTTTATTGATACATTGCAGTGTATAGCATTGTTCAGTATCGGAAAAGTCAATAATTTTATAGAAAATAAAATTTTGTTTTTCATCTGTTTCAAGACATTGCCTCTTGCGTGCTATCATTGAAAAAAATAAACCCATAAGATTCGATATCGCCTCCGTTTTGCGACCATGAATCAAAAATTAACGCTTGCTATACAACATAGTTAATTGATTCACTCCAATAATTTGATGTTCTGTCGTTGAAAAATGAAGAATATTTGCACCACGAACTATCGGCCTTAATTGCCATTCATTTGCATCAGTAATCAACTCACGCAAACTTAATTCATTATTACGCTTTATTTTTACCAGTACGATATCACCATCTAGTGGTATAGCCAAACAGTCAATGATCAATACACTTCCATGACGATATCTCGGAAACATGGCTGGACGACTAATAAAAGCAAATAAGCCCTCACTGCGTTTATTGACATTTTCTGTAGGGGGAATCGGTTGCCAATCTTTCCAACTTTTTAAATCAATCTCTTTTATATTATTTATTTTTTGAATAGTATCCCAATCCAACAGAGGAATAAAATGTGGTTTGATATTTGTAGCTGTTTCATCATTTGCCATAAGCGAATCAACAGTAACCCCGAGATAGTGTGCAATAAGTTTAAGTGTAGATACGCGAGGATCAGCGGTTTGACCAGATACAATTCGACCCACGGTCATGGAGGGAATGCCCAGCAATCCAGAGAGCTGATTTGCGTTTAAGTTCCTATCTTTCAGTAATCTTTGTAGATTACGGGCGATATAGAACTCTTCTTTTTGCTCTTCGATAATGTCTTCTGAAACCAACAATTCCATCAAAAACTTACCCTGTTTTAGTCCGTAACTTAAAATAAAGCCGCAGGCTAAAAAATAGCCAAAAAAACAAATAACGAACGGATGTTAACACAATTGTTTAATAAATTGCAAGTTTTAATAAATATTTAAGATATCTTGGTAATTTTAAACAAACTTGTTGCTATTAATAACAAATTTGTTATATTTGGACTTTTAAGATGACATAAATCAATACATGGAGTTGGGCAATGACAAATACGGTAGAAAACAACCTGCTCATCGCCAATCATTTAAAACTGTACGAAAGTATCTCTGAATATATACCTAATCTTCTTAAACAAGCTCAACTCATTATGTTGGGCGAACCAATTTCGGAAGAGAACCTGCTGATACTCATAAATAAAGTAAATCTTACTATCCTCTCACATTCCGCACCAAGTATGATGGAAATTTAAAATTACTATTTTCAACAGTTGCTGCTCTATTTTAGAGCAAACTTAAGCTTTTCGGCGAAAATA
>JABEVJ010000330.1 GCA_013043985.1 Legionellales bacterium
CGAGGGCACGCCGCAGGCGATACTTGTCGCCAATTTTTTGCTCCTTTTGGCGGACTCGGAGTCCCAAAAGGTTTAGCAAAAAATGGCGACACACTGGCAATAACGTTGACTCAATACCATTATGATGAAAATGAAGACTACCTTCTGTTACAGTAAATAACTCACTTTCATCATGAATATGAGATAGCGTCAGCTCGTTTTTTTCCTCGGTAAAAAAAATTTTTTCACCTTTTCTTTCATATACAGTATTTGTTTGTTTTTTGTTACTCATTTCCATAAACTCTATTTGCTCAATAAGATCAAGTTCAGCTATTGATTGCAAGAAACGAAATGATTCAAATCCTTTCAATATTTCATTGATAATTTCATCACCATATTTATCAATACTTGAAATTATTAGTTTATTAATCATGCGGCGATGATGTTGATCTATATGAACATGCTCATCAAAATACGCTGTATTAATTGAAGGTAAAATTTGTTTTAGTAAGATGCTAATCTGTTTATTAAAATGTGGAATGCTAGCTTCCGTGTAATAAAGAGCTCCTAAATATTGAAACCACATATCTTTATTACTACAAACATAATGAAAATAATTCACTAACATCAATGATGTTGGGAGATAGGCATCATAGTAAAAATGGATATCTGTGTTCATTCCAATAGAATTTAATGTATTTTCAAATAAGGTGGAATGTTTTGTATTGTGAACACCATAGCCATATTCATCAATAAATATTTTCATCAGTTCTGATTGCTCTTCACAAAAAGAACCTGACAATGTACGAGCCATCGCCGAAGCTTCACTTAAAAAATCAGGAGCCATTTGAACGAGCAACATTTTGCAAGCTAACTCCTTATTGCTTGTTTTGTTAATAGTTAGGCATAGTTCATTTTTCAATTTCTCTTGTTTATCGATCGTTTCTGCAAAGTAGCTGATTAATTTATCTTTGTTCCAATGACCTATAATTTCTATTTCATTATCTAAAAACTGAAATACTCTATTTTCTAAAAATGGTTTAATTACTTTACCCTTAGCAACAAACTCAGAATCATAAAAAGATTTAAATGTTTTTTTCGTTTTTAATTCGTTAAAGCTTTTATTTAAAAAAAGCATATCTTGTTCATAAATAGTAAGTAGAAGTTTGTTAAGTAAAAGATTTTTGTTACTTGTGATTTCAAAAGAAGTAATTGGCTTAGATAGGTCTAGACTAGCAAAATCCTGTTTTCGAATCGGTCGGATATAAGGCGTAGCTGGATTGAGAGTGTTTAACTGAAAACATTCATGATCCAAAAATTCATTGATTTGCTTCTGAAGTTGATTAGTGAACTTATCCTTTACACTTTCCATAAGAGACTCCAATACATGTTTTAAATTGCATTTAAATAAAAGATGAAAGTAGTGTTATTTATTTCAAACAACAGTATTCATCCATGTGACCACATAATATTAACATGCTTTATTAAATAATCAATACATTGATTACTATTTTTTTATTCATTGACGATTTAGAGTAAATTAAAGCGTATCTATTGATGTGTATAAAAAACACAACTCACATGTTAATTAAATGAGAATACTCAGTGCATAACAATTGGATAACCAACGGAATTCAGAGACTCTTCAATGATAAAGATAAGTTATACAAGTTTATGAGTGTAGTTTAAGGTGAGTTTTAAACAGATATAAAACAGATATATAGTACTGAAAAATATAAATATTTTTCACTTATGCACTATTTTAACGTGCTTAATAATAATAACAGTTTTATATATAATATAATTATTATTAGTTCGACTGAAACTCTGAGTTGGACGAAAAATCGAAACATACCTATCGAAATGTCTACAACGCTTTTTTAGATTTTCTATCTGACTCAATATTGATTTAGAGAGTAATAATAATTAATTATTTAATTAAATTAGTTATTATTATTAAGAAGTTAAATTCGGTGAATAAGTTTATATTAATTTTATTATTCAAATAGTTAAGTTACATATTTGTATGTTCATAACCCGTGTTTTCTATACTGCTAATACAAGGATAAAACTAAGAAGTTATTAATAAGTCTTTTTTATCCACAGTTAGCCCTAGTGTTTAAAGCAGCTTACACACAAGATGACAACGCGAAAAATTCGCATCTTGATGTGAAAAGAATGATTGGTGATTTGGCTTGACTCCTCGTAGATTTCTATGTATGATTCTACGCCTAATTGTTACTGCTCCATTTTGGGGTTACCTGAGCTTAAATCGGGTATCTATGTCTCACGAGAGGGTTGTAGCGTCTAATTTTTTGAAGAATGGATAAAGAGTTATGAAAAGAACATTTCAGCCAAGTAATATATCGAAAAAAAGAACCCATGGTTTCCGTGCCCGTATGGCTACTCGCAATGGCCGTGCAGTACTGTCCCGTCGACGAGCTAAGGGTCGTAGACGTTTAGCAGTTTAATACAGCGTATACTCCTCTGAATTGGATTTGCGGCTAGGCGCGGTTGGCCCGAGCTGCCGGAGTGTATTTGCCGCAGATTCAATGTCGAGGAGTATAAATGGCTTCGCTTGATTTTCAAAAATCGTTGCGTCTACAAACAAGTAAAGCTTTTAAAACAGTTTTTGATCATGTAGACAAAAAATTTTTCACCAAAGGTATTCTGGTTTTGGTTCGAAAAAGCACTGAGTCAAACCCGAGACTTGGGTTAGTGGTAAGTAAAAAAAATGTATCACTTTCCTGTCGTCGAAACCTTTTTAAACGTATGATTAGAGAAAGTTATCGTGTGAATCAATTCTTACTAGTGGGTCTTGATATTGTTGTTTTAGTAAGAAGAGACATTGTAGACGTAGATAGAAAATCATTGTGGCACGCATTAAATCAATTATGGCGTTCAGTAGGCGATATGCGGGGAAGATGATCTACCCAGATGTGTATACTCGACGCACCTGGGTTTTCGGATTTTATAACGCAGGTATTTTTCGTCAGTTAACACGATTTAAACCAGCAATAGTTACTCATATTGTGCAGTTTAAATCGTGTTAACTGGCAGAAAAGAGCAAGTTAGAAAACCGAAAACTCAGGTGCGTCGTGTATATATTCTCATTCTCGCTATACGAGGTTATCAGTACTTCCTTAGCCCACTCCTTGGGCAGAACTGTCGGTTTTATCCTTCTTGTTCACGTTATGCTATTGAAGCCTTGACGTCACAAGGTCTAATTAAGGGTTGTTGGCTATTGAGTAGACGCATTTTGCGCTGCCATCCCTGGCATTCAGGCGGGGTCGATCTTGTGCCTGATAGTTGCAATCCACCTGAAAAAAGAGAGAAATAATGGAACAAAGGCGCCTCGCATTAATCATTTTATTTGCTGTAATTGCATCCCTTCTTTGGCATGATTGGACACTTGAGCATTTACCACCAGCTGCTGCAACACAAGCCTCTAGTAATAGTATTACACCAGTGGCAAACAGTATCGCACCAACAAATTCTGTAGCAAATGTGATTCCTCCTAATACGGCATCCATAACCTCAGCGTCTTCTGTAACATCTGCAGGAAAGTCGGCAATACCAGAAACTGAGCAAATTGGACAACTGATTGATATAAAAACCGATGTACTTGATGTTAATATCAGTACACTCGGTGGAACCGTCACGAAAGCAGCATTAATACCGTATCCTTTGGAACAAGGTAAGCCTCAGCCTGTTGTTTTGATGAATAATGAACCTCTTAGCCGCTATCTGGCTCAAAGTTCGTTGGTTAGCTCAGATAATCATTTTTCAGATAATACACTGAACTATAAAGCTACACAGTCGTTTTATCAGTTAAATAAAGGACAGAAGCAACTGGTCGTTAATTTGACGTATCAATCAGATGACGGTCTAAAAATTGTAAAAAGCTTTACTTTTAATCAAGGCAAATATGCTGTCGGTGTAAGTTATCAAATTCAAAATAATACACAAGCATCATGGCAAGGTAATATGTATGGCATGTTGACTCGAAACAACTCAATTGAACAAGCCGCGGGTATGTTTCATGTAAGCTCTTATACAGGCGCTTCAGTTTCAACTGAAAGCTCACCTTATCAAAAAATCACTTTCAAAGAGATGCAAAAACAAAACTTAAATACCACTAGCTCGGGTGGTTGGATAGCAATGCAACAACATTACTTCCTAAGTGCATGGATACCTGTTCAGACACAAAATAATCACTATTTTACTCAAATTGATAATGACGGTCTTTATACAATAGGTGTCTCAAGTCCTTCTATTACCGTAGATCAAGGCAAAACGGTCACAAGTACTATGCAACTTTATGCAGGGCCTGAATTATCTGACCAGTTAAAACCATTAGCACCTCATTTGGATTTAACTATCGATTATGGGTGGCTATGGTTTATTTCGGATGCTATTTTTTGGTTGATGGCAAAAGTATATAGCTTCATAGGTAATTGGGGCTGGTCAATTGTGATTGTGACCTTGATCATTAAGTTAATGTTTTTCCACTTATCAGCAACCAGCTATCGTTCAATGGCAAAGATGCGTAAGCTACAACCAAAATTGCAAGCACTAAAAGATCGGTATGGCGAAGATAAACAAAAAATGGCTCAGGCAACAATGGAGCTTTATCGTCAAGAAAAAGCGAATCCCATGACAGGTTGTTTACCCATTTTGGTTCAAATTCCTGTATTTATTGCTTTGTACTGGGTTATTGTAGAAAGTGTACAGCTACGCCAAGCACCTTTCATCTTTTGGATACATGATTTATCCAGTCGCGATCCTTATTTTATATTACCTATATTGAATGGTATTGCGATGTTTATCCAACAAAAACTAAGCCCGCCTCCACCAGATCCGACACAAGCAAAGATTATGATGTTTTTACCCTTGCTCTTTACCTTCATATTTATTAACTTTCCAGCAGGGTTAGTATTATATTGGGTAGTGAATAGTGCAGCTTCCATTCTTCAACAATGGTATATCACTCGTCAGGTTGAACAATCGGATAATGTGATAGTGATCAGTAAAAATACAAACTAATATGCAGCCTCTAGCGAATGATACCATTGCCGCTCCCGCTACCCCACCTGGGCGTGGCGGCATTGGTATTATCCGAGTATCTGGCTCTCTGGCTATCAAAATTTTAGAGCAAATAATTCACAAAACCGCACCTCCTCCTAATCAGGCAATTTACACAAAATTTTACGATAATCATAATGAAGTGATTGATATGGGCCTGATTTTATTTTTTGTAGGTCCACATTCGTTTACTGGTGAAGATGTCGTAGAATTTCAAGGTCATGGTGGGCCTGTTGTGATTGATTGTCTATTAAGACGAATATTACAGCTAGGTGCACGTTTGGCTAAACCAGGGGAATTTAGCGAGCGAGCATTTTTGAATGATAAACTGGATCTGGTGCAGGCAGAGGCGATTGCCGATTTAATTGATGCTGCCTCCGAGCAAGCCTTAAAAAGTGCAATGCGCTCCTTGCAGGGCGAATTCTCAAAACGGATTGAAGAGGTCTTAAGTGAATTAATTTATTTGAGAATATATGTAGAGGCGGCAATTGATTTTCCTGAAGAAGAAATTGATTTTTTAGGTGAAGGGATAGCAGCCGAAAAATTGATTGAAATTATTAATAAATTAACATTGTTACTCGAAACAGCAACACAAGGTGTGCGCTTGCGAGATGGTCTATCGGTTGTTATCGTAGGAAAGCCGAATGCGGGTAAGTCTAGTTTGTTAAATCAATTAACAGGGCGAGAAACCGCTATTGTGACTGAGATTGCAGGTACAACCCGAGATTTGTTGCGAGAGCAGATTTTATTAGAAGGTATTCCGTTGCATATTACGGATACAGCCGGTTTAAGAGAGAGCAGTGATATTGTTGAGCAAGAAGGGATAAGACGCGCACGAGCTGAAATGGATAAAGCGGATTTAATCCTTTTAATTGTCGATCATACAACGAGAGATGCTTTAGATTTGGATGCATTATTAGAAGAATATGGTTTGGAAAATCGTTCAGTGACGATTGTGTTTAATAAAATTGATCTCATGAATAAACAGCCTGAATTAGTGAATAATGATAGTACAATTTCACAATTGTATTTATCTGCAAAAGAAAATTTGGGAATTGAATTGCTAAAACAGCATTTATTACATAAAGCTGGAGTGAGACAATATAGTGAGGGACAATGTATAGCCAGGCTACGACATTTGAATGCGTTAATTGCAACCCTTGGTGTGGTCGTGGAAGCGGAGAAAAATTTTCACCAATATAATCAGGGTGAGCTTCTTGCAGAAGATTTACGCAGTGCTCAGCAAATTTTGGGTGAAATTACAGGACGATTTACAGCGGATGATTTGCTTGGAAAAATTTTTTCAAGTTTTTGTATTGGTAAGTAGAGATATGAAACGCCTCATATTTCCCAGGCTTGCTGAGAGCGCCTATTTTAGATACAATTCAATAAATTCTTTTTTAAAGCAGCCTAAAATATCATGCAATCAATAACTACTCAACAGCAACCCTGGGTTGTCGTTAAATTTGGTGGGAAAAGTGTAGCAGAACGCAGTTGTTGGGAAACAATTGCCACAATAGTACAAAGGCACCAGCAACAAGGCTTGCGACCGTTAATTGTTTGCTCTGCTATTAGTCAGATGACAAATACCCTAGAACAACTATTAAAAGCCGCAATAATTGACGCTCATGAGCCTGTGCTGGCAGAAATTCGCGCTAGACATGCACAACTTGCTGCTGATTTAGAAGTTCCTTTTGATCTTTTGCATAATGATATGCAAACACTTGAAAGAATATCGGCAGGAATTGCTTTGATTGGGGAGGTGACTCCTCGGCTGAGTGCAAAGATTTTAGCTTTTGGCGAACAAATGTTAACACGTCTCGGCGCGGCTTTTTTGTTCCAGCAAGGCCTTGATGCAGCATGGTATGACAGTCGTGAATTATTAATTAGTCAAGATACTTTACATGCTCAGGAGCACACCGCTTATTTATCTGCCCATTGTGATTATGAGCAGGATATTAATCTACAGCAAAAATTGGCCAATGAACCGCATCAAGTGCTGATTACTCAGGGATTTGTGGCAGCCAATACCAAAGGCGAAACCGTATTGCTTGGTCGAGGTGGTTCTGATACATCAGCGGCTTATCTGGCTGCTAAGCTGGGTGCTGCACGCTGTGAGATATGGACGGATGTTCCAGGAATTTATACTGCAAATCCGCATCAAGTTCCTGAAGCACAGGTATTAAAATATTTAGATTATGATGAGGCACGCGAAATTGCTGCGATGGGTGGAAAAGTTTTGCATCCACGTTGTCTACATCCAGTGAAATACCATCGCATTCCTATGTACGTTGCCTGTACTTTTTCACCCGAGACACAAGGCAGTTTAATAACCAGTAATAGTGTATCGAATGATAGGCAAATTAAAGCCATTTTAACACGTTATGATTTAACGTTAATGTCCATCGAAGCGTTAGAAATGTGGCAACAAGCTGGATTTTTAACGGATGTATTTCACTGTTTTAAACGTCAGGGTATTTCAATTGATTTAATTTCGACTTCTGAATTTAATATCACCGTATCGATTGATTTGAAAGCACAAGCTCATGATAGTAAAGTCTTAGATGCGGTATTGGCCGAATTAAACGTTTTTTGTAAAGCAACCGTCATTAGTCCCTGTGCTTCGATTAGTCTGGTGGGACACAATATTCGTGCTATTTTTCATAAACTCGGTAATGCATTTACCGTATTTGAAGAGCAACAAATACACTTGATTTCGCAGGCTGCAAATGATTTGAATCTTACTTTTGTTGTCAATGAAGATCAAGTTGAACGCTTAGTCACAAAATTACATAGTCTATTATTCAGTGAGCTTTATACCCCTAAACAAGAAACTGATTATCAACAGGCATGGTGGTACCACAAGCGCGAACAATTACTTGCACTGAGTCAAACGCAATCTATTCCAGCATACATTTATGATCGTGAGACCTTGGCAAAATCAATTACTCAGCTGCAGAGTTTAGCTGCCATTGATCGCTTATTTTATGCGGTAAAAGCAAATAATTATCACGAGATTTTACGACAGTTTTACCACGCGGGCATAGGATTTGAGTGTGTTTCATTAACAGAAGTCGAGTATATTTTAAGCTTATTTAATGAGATCAATCCGACCCGCATTATGTTTACCCCTAATTTTGCTCCTCGCAGTGAATATGAGGCAGCAATGAAACTGGGTATCAATATCACTATTGATAATCTGCATCCTCTTATGCATTGGCCAGAACTGTTTAGCGAACGAGAAATATTTGTGCGAATTGACCCGGGCCAAGGCCATGGTCATCACAAACATGTGTGTACGGCAGGTGATATTTCAAAATTTGGTATTCCGCTAGCGCAGCTTTCTCAGTTAGTACAGATAGTTCAGCAAGAAAAAATCAAGGTAATTGGTCTGCACGCACACACAGGCAGTGGTATTTTGACGCCACAGATATGGCAGCAAGTTGCTATATTTTTAGCTGGGTTGACATCCCATTTCAAAGATGTTCGTTATCTGAATTTAGGCGGCGGGTTGGGTGTTGCTGAACGTGCTGGGCAGAAACCACTGGATATGAATGTTTTAAATGAGTTACTCTGTGGCGTAAAAGTGACGTGTCCACAATTGGAGTTCTGGCTTGAGCCGGGTCGTTTTTTTGTGGCACAAGCTGGCGTATTGTTGGCTCGAGTGACGCAAATCAAAAGCAAAGGAAATATGACCTTTATTGGTATTGATACAGGTATGAATTCCCTGATTCGCCCTGCTCTCTATGGCTCCTGGCATGAGGTCGTGAATCTGACACGTTTGCATGAGCCACGAACGATAACCGCTAATATTGTCGGCCCTATTTGTGAATCAGGTGATACCTTAGCCTTTTCTCGTCTCTTTCCATTGACACAAGAGGGCGATATTATCTTAATTGCAAATACAGGTGCTTACGGTCATACAATGAGTTCAAATTACAATATGCGAATACCCGCACAAGAGCAGTGTTTTGAATAGTCTTCACATTATATAGTCGCTGTCGCGTAATTGGAAATAACAACTAATATGTGGGAACGCTCGTCATTGCGAGGAGTTTACGACGTGGAAGTGCTAAGATGTTGATTTTACGCTCTTTCTACTGGATTGCTTCGTCGCTGCGCTTCCTCGCAATGACGCCTTCGTTGTCTCATATTTGTCGCTATTTCAATTTCGCGACAGCGACTATATCTCGTTAATGCTCACTAAAGAGGGATTGCTATTTTGATTATTTACTATTAAAGATTGTCTTTTATTCGCATAAAAACCATAACGAGATAACCAAGATAATGGAGGAATATTCATCAAAGATTGGGGAGTCACGGGTGGAGCATCTTCCTGCATTTGATTAAGCAATTCATTAGCATTAAACGGCGTTATTTCTGTTTTCGCCGTGTCTTTAGCAGAAGGAGCGACGGCAAGACGGGCGCGGGTAATAATGGCACTGCCTACCAATGCGATAAAACCAGCCATGATCCCCAAGAGTGAAAATAAGCATAAGAGAGCAAGACTAGGATTGGGAACAATTAGAAATAAAAGACCTGTAACCGTTCCAAAAAAATTGCCCATATTAATTAATGCTCTTCCTGCAATGGCTGTTACCTCAAAAAGTTTGCTTGTCCTTTCTAGCATAAGTAGAGTCTTGCTTTCCTGTGATTTACGGCACGTTTTGCTAATTAGCTCGATCAAGTCAGTATCTGACTTATGGCATATATTACTAATTTTTTCAATCGATCTGGTATCGACAAGCTTGACAAAGCTATCAGAAATAAATTGCGACAATAATTCCTGAGGTAATTTGCATTCATGGGAACAAAGTTTGTTGCCAGCCATCCAAAGAACTTGAGCAAAGTCGTCGTCATTATTGTTTGGAGAGCGTTTAATAAGGTACATATTGGATCGATCAAGCTTTCTAATTATGTCGATAGGAAAGTTATCAGGTAACAGCAAAAGAAAAGAGTTATTCATCTGATTATTATCAGCAAAAAGTTTTTGATGAAAATATATTTGGCTTTTACGCGTAGTAAGAAACAGAGCCTTCAGACCCATATAGGCTAATTCTGGTGCTGCAATGGCAAAGACTAACAAGGCAGTTTTTTCCGGAAGAAAAGTAAGCAGTAATTTTAAGGAGGTAGTTACTTCGCCAAGAACATTTGATAGATAGCTTTGAATACCCAATAAGGCTGCCAGGATGATAATTTTTTTGGAAAAATTTATACGATTTGCTACGGAACGAGTTCGGATATTATCGTATAAATTAGCAGACTGCAGTGTTATTGTAGAGATAAATACAGAAAAAAATGCCACAATTGGCATTGTTCTCTCTAATATTGTTAATCCGAGTTTGGAAAATATGACTGTTGTTCGATCTAAAGCTGAGAAGGATGCAATGCTGGTAAGTATAAAAATTGAAAGAATATTCGGAAGATAATCGAAAAGGATAAGAGAGGCTTTATCCCATGTTCCGCTATAACAGTAGGCACAATTTTTTTGTTTGCAACTTTGCCGTGTGGGGCTGTCAATTGAGACCTCTTGTATTGCTTGAGTCAATTGATTTATACGAAACTTCAAGTTTTCAAAATCTTCCTCCGAACTCAAAGCGGGAGGATCGTCGTTAATAATGAAGGAATATTCATCAAGCGATAATGCAACTGCTGCGTTCTTATTGTTAGCGAGTTTCTTCAGGTCAGATTTAAGCTGTTTCAGAAAAAAACGTAATTCATACTCCAAATCTTCTTTTGGCTCCATGCTGTCTGCTACATCTTGTAGTGATTCATCTATTAAGCGAGTAGTATCAATATGCAATAATTCTATTTCTTGGACAATGAGTTTAAGAGTGTTGCCCACCTTGCCAAGCAGTTCCTGGCGCGATTCTGTTTTACTTAGATAATCTAAGAAACTATCTATTTTTCTCTTGCTGTTTTTAAATTGTGTAAAAAAATTGGCGGCCATTAAATACCAGATAAACGCCTGTAAAGTATTGCTTAATCGTTCAGGAGGAGAAGCAAGCCAAGACAATGTACTGCTAGTCAAATCAGTAGCAATTTGTAGGTCATGTAACGCATCAGCGATTAAAGACGCGCCATTAGCTATTAACTCTAAGGAGGTATAAGCACCGACCCCCAATGCTGTCGTGTTTCCAAGACTGCTGAAAAATAAGGTAAAGATAGCAAATACAAAAATAGCTATGCTTTTTATGGATATTGTTTTAGTATAGAAATTTTTAAAAGACTCTTTGAAATAGGGTACAAGAATGGATATTTCGTGGCGTCCACAACTCATCATTGAATTAAGTTTGGCAGTGAATCTTGGACGAAGATTAATAGAAGAGAAGGCTGAGTACATTGAATTATCTCCAATAGTAGGCCGCTCCCTGGACGGAAAATGAGTATACCCCTCGGGCATCATTCTGCGGGTTTCTGATTTTTTCTTTTTCCGCCATAGTGAACGATTGTTCAATCTAAGGAAAAATGCTGCCCGAGGGGTACATTGGATTCGAAGATATCTCAAAAACATTATTTGTGAGATATCTGTTTAAATCGCGAGCGCATAATAACAGATATGGAAACATTTTGCAAATTTAATTGAGGATGATCAATGGGGAAAAGCTGCTTTGTGCCGGACAGCTTGACATCCCTTAACTTAGTGTTAAGAGGGCAATGTTGTATAAATATCCCAAAGCTACAAATGCAATCAAAAAAATCGCTTGATTTATCTCATATTGAGATGTATAATTTCCATTGAACAACACTGAAGATAGGTTTATGCATATAATTACGCAAAAACGAATTTGGGATGCAAAAAAAAGACATCCAGAAACATCAACTGCCTTGGATGGTTGGTATCGGGTAATGAAGAAAAACAGGTTTGATAATTTTGCTGATCTTAAAAAGAGCTTTAATAGCCTTGATAAGGTGGGTTCTTTATATGTTTTTGATATTGGTGGTAATAAGCTAAGGTTAATAGCCAATATTCATTTTGAACGACAAAAAATTTATATAAGATATACTCAACACACATGAGTTTTTGGTTTTCTAACTTGCTATTTTACGCCAGAAGAAACGATTAAAACTGCACAATATGAATAACTATTGCTGGTTTTAATCGTTTCTTCTGACGCAAAATAC